>BJHK01000015.1 GCA_014192425.1 Planctomycetia bacterium
AGGGACGGATAGACGAGCTGCCCGTGATCGACATTCACAGCCTCTGATCGGAGCCCGACGCGAGGCATCAAGGCCCCGGACGGGCGCCCCGGGAGACGGTCTGCGCCGCGGCAAGAAAATCGCCACTACGGGGGGAGGGCAGCCGTTCCGGGTGCCGCTGATTGGGTGCCGGAAAACGCGGCACCAGCCTCACCGGCCGCTCATCGGCTCGGAAATGCCTGTGGACATCGTTGCGGAAGTGCCATTGACCGGACTATCCTTTTCCGCCCGCGAGGCCCAGTTCAGCCCACGTCGTCGGATCGCTGTCCCACGGATACTCCGGCGGCGCGTAGCAGGGGAGCCGGCCGAGCCGCCGGTCCACGAGCGCGGCGAAGAACCCGAGCCTGGGCACCTCCTGCGGATCCCAGCCGGGCAGCGCGGCGGCCCCGACGAAGGCGTCGATCCGCCAGCCGTCGGTCGTCGCCGCCGATTCGATGCGGATCGCCCCCTCGGGGAGCGGCGCCGGCAGTTCGCTCGTCCGCGGAATCACCGCGGCCACCGCCACCGGCCGGTCGGCCCGCAGGCCGGCCCCCGTGGGGAGCAGGGCGAGCCGGCGGCAGAAGCGGCCGGCCCGATGGCTGTCGCCGGTGGGCCGGGTCGCGATCCACAGATGGAGGCCGTCACTGTCCTCGGCGCGGGTCGGATGACACCAGCGGCCGCCGCCCACGCCGCGGGCGATGCCGCGCACGCCAAGCCCCTCCTCGTTCCATGCCAGAAACAGGTCGAGCAGGTCAGGCACGCCGGCGAGGTGGGCCAGCGGCGGCAGCCGGCAGGCCTCGTCGAGGCCTGCCGGCGACGGCGGCCAGAGCACGGGCCGGCGCGGGCAGGAAAGCCGGAGTTTGAACAGGGCGGCCGGGTTGACGAGCGGGGACATCCGGGCTCACCGGGCGGGAAGGGTGAAAACGTGTTCTATAATAGTCTGTAGCAGGCTGGCGGCGACGCCCCCGAGTACGACCGATGCGCGTCCTTCATTTGGCCAGCGAGGCCACTCCCTTCGCCAAGACCGGCGGCCTGGCCGACGTGGCCGGCGCCCTCCCCGAGGCCCTCGCCGGCCTCGGCTGCGACGTCACGCTCGTTCTCCCGGCCTACCGCGAGGTGTTCGCGAAGCAGCTGCCCGTCGAGCCGACGGGGATCGAGTTCGACGTCCCCATCGGCACGCGGTCGAGCCGGGCCACGATCCTCCGTGCCCGGCTGCCGGGGCGGCGGGCCGAGACCCTGCTCGTGGCGAACGACGGCTACTACGATCGCCCCGGCTTGTACGGCGGCCCGGATGACTATTCCGACAACGCCGAGCGGTTCATCTTCTTCTGCCGGGCCGCGGTCGAGCTGGCCGCCCGTCAGGAGCGGTCCTTCGACCTGATCCACTGCCACGACTGGCAGACGGGTCTCGTGCCGGCCTACCAGAAGCTGCTGTACCGCAACGCGCCGGCGGTCGCCAATGCCCGCACGCTGATGACGATCCACAACATGGCCTACCAGGGCGTGTTCTGGCACTGGGACATGCTGCTCACGGGGCTGCACTGGCGGCATTTCAACTGGCGGCAGATGGAGTACTACAGCCAGCTCAGCCTGCTCAAGACCGGGATCGTCTTTGCCGACGCGGTCTCGACCGTCAGCCCCACCTACGCCCGCGAGATCGAGCAGGCGCCGGGCGGCTGCGGTCTGGAGGGCGTGCTGGCGGCGCGGCACGGCGTGCTCACCGGGATCGTCAACGGCATCGACGCCCACGTCTGGAACCCGGCGACCGACCCGCACCTGCCGCGGCCCTACGGCGAGCACGATCATGACGAGGGGAAGTACGCCGCCCGCGTGGCCCTCGCCGCCCGGCTCGGCCACGCCGCCCCCGCCGCCCGGCCGCTGGTGGCCTTCGTGGGCCGGCTCGCGGAGCAGAAGGGGATCACGCTCGTGCTGGAGATGCTCGGCCGAATGGCGGGCAGCGGCCGGGCGCAGTTCGTGATCCTCGGCACAGGCAACAATGGCTACGAGGAGGCGCTGCGCCGGATGGCCGCGGCGTTTCCCGGGACGATCGACCTGCTGCTCGGCTTCGACGAGGGACTCGCGCACCTCGTCCAGGCCGCGGCCGACGTCATGCTCGTGCCGAGCCTCTACGAACCCTGTGGCCTGACGCAGCTCTACGCCCTGCGCTACGGCACGATCCCCGTCGTCCGCGGCACGGGCGGCCTCGTCGATACGGTCGTCGACACGAACGCCGACACGCTCCGCGCCGGCACGGCGAGCGGGTTCGTGTTCGAGCACTTCGACACCGGCGGGCTCGAGCACGCGCTGACGCGGGCCCTCGACGCCTACGCCGATCGCCCGCTCTGGGACGAGCTCGTCAGGCGCGGCATGCGTCAGGACTGGTCATGGGAGGCGAGCGGCCGGGAGTATCTCCGGCTCTACGAGCGGACCTGCGCCGCTCCACCGACGGCCTGCGACTGAACGGGGCAGCGGTCGGTTCGGCCCGGGTGCGCGGGGCTCCGTTGCCCTGCTGCCTCGGCTTCTCCAGGTTGCCATGCCATCCGCCGGCGCGCGGTGGTCGCCGTCGTGCGGCGGCGCTTTTTCCGATCCTCGCCGGGACGGCTGCCGATAGAGGTGGCATGCAGACGCGACGTGGGTGGAACTGGCTGGCAGCACTGGTGGCGGTCGCGATGTGCGCACCGGGCGGCACGATCGCGGCCGAGCATGCCTGCCGGGGCTGCCGCGGTGCCGCGACGTCCTGGGGCGGCACCGGCTGCGGGCCGCGGTATCACGGCGCCGTGCACGAGGAGCCGAACACGCCCGATCCCTGCGATCACTGCAGCCGCTGGCGCGGCTGCAATAACGCCCGGCAGATGCCCGACATGCTCGCCCCCTGGCAGCTTCCTCCCGGCCGCGGCTTCCAAAGCGCGGAGCAGATGGGCTGGCGGTCCGGGCCATGCACCACCTGCGGTCCGCGGTTCGCGGGGCACTGAGCGGCGCCGGGCCCGGCAGCGGGACTGTCCCGGCAGCGTGAAGCTCAGTGACCGGCTGTTTCTTGCCGGACGCTCTCGTAGGCCAGCACCGCGGCCGTCGCCGAGAGGTTGAGGCTGTCGGCGCAGCCGTGCATCGGCAGTCGGATCGAGTCGAGCGCGATGACGCCCGCCTCCGCCGCCGCCTCCCAGGCGCTGGAAATCCCATGGGCCTCGGAGCCGAGCAGGATCGCCGTCGGGCCGGCGAGTGCGGCCTCGTGCCAGAGTCTCCGGCCCTGCGGCATGGCCGCCACCACGCGGCGCCGGTGCTCCCGGCACCAGGGGATCGCGTCGGCCGTGGTGGCCACGGCCAGCGGCACGCTGAACACCGTGCCGAGGCTGGCCCGGATCACGGCGGGGTTGGCCGGATCGGTTCGGCCGTCGCAGACGACGACGCCCGCCAGGCCCGCCGCGTCGGCGGTGCGCAGGATCGCCCCGAGGTTGCCCGGCTTCTCGACCCCCTCGATCAGAAGGACGGGGCGGTCCGGCGCGAACGCCGCCGTCGCCAGTCCCGGGCAGGTGAAGCGGACGACGCCGACGACCCCTTCGTTGCGGGCGCCGAAGGCGATCCGCTCGAACGGCCGCGGTCCGAGTGCGACGATCCGCGTCCCGCGGTCGGCGAGCATGGCGACCCACGGTCCGATGGCGGCCGTCAGCGGCTCGAGCGTGGCCGCCGCGGCGCCGAACAGCCGGGCATCGACGAACAGGTCGGTCACCGCCAGGCCCGCCGCGACCGCGCGGGAGAGTTCGCGCCGGCCGTCGACGAGCGTGAGATCGTCGTCGCGCCTGCCGGCCGCGGTTCGCAGGTCTGCCACCGGCCGCAGCCGCGGGTTCGCCGCGCTGGTGATCGTCTCGATCCGGCTCGCGGTCATGGGATGCACCGCTGTGTGGTGTCGGGGTGACAGCGGGCGAAGCAGCCGAGATCGAGCTCACGGCCGGTGTCATCGCGACAGGTGAGCCTGCCGATCTCCAGCACCGGCGTTGGGCGGCCGGCCGCGCTGCATGCGGCGGCGAGCGTGTTGCGCAGGCGGTCGTGGCTCCAGCCGGGAGAGTGGCAGGTGAGGAGGATCGGGCCCGCGGGCGCGGTCGCGACGAGGCCCAGCGTTGCCCGCACCAGCGGCACGAGATCGGCGTCGATCGCGAACGGCTGGCCGCGCGGCCCGTGGCCCCACGAGGGGGGATCGAGGACGACGCCCGCGTAGGTCGAGCCGCGCCGGGCCTCGCGGGCGACGAACGTGGCGGCATTCTCGCAGATCCAGCGGATCGGCCGGTCGGCGAGACCGGAGGCCGCGGCGTTGCGCCGCGCCAGCCCGATCGCCTGTCGCGACGCGTCCACGTGCACGACCTCGGCTCCCGCCGCCGCCATGGCGAGCGTTGCGGCGCCGGAGTGGCCAAACAGCGACAGCATCCGTGACCCCGCCACGGTCGAGCGGGCCAGCCAGCGCCACTGCTCCACCTGCTCGAGAAACACGCCGATCTGGCCGGATGCCGCGGGCCGCACTTCCAGCACGATCGCCTGCCCGTCGAGCGGCACGCGGACATGCCATGGGGAGGGGATGGCCGCATGAAACTCCCAGTCGCCGCGGGCGTCGGCGCTGGCCGCCGTGGGGCCGCCCGCGTCCGCCGCAGTCTCGCGGAACAGCGCCGCCGTGCCCTGCCAGACTTCCGGACGGCCGCGGCGTTCCCTGGTCTGGGGGAGCGGCCGATCGACCAACAGCCCGCCGAGCCGCTCCAGTCGCCGGCCGCGGCCGCGGGCATCGAGGCCGAAATCGACGAGGGCCGGGTCGCGAAACCTTTCCGGGGCTGGGCCGTTCATAGCATGGAAGGATACCGACGGCGGCGACCAGCCGCCCCGGCTCCCAGGTTTTTTCCACGCCTGCCGGTTTTTCCCGGCATTCGTTTCGGGCCCCAGAGGAGGTTTTCCATGCGTCGCTTCGCGTTGGTACTGTGCGCCGTCGGCGGCATGCTGCTCGTGCCGTTCCTCTCCGGAGGTCTGCACCGGGCCGTCGCCGACGCGGATGGGAACCAGTTGGTTCCCGGTGTGGAGGTGTTTGCCGGGGAGGTGTCGGTCGCCGCGACAGGCGGCGTCGAGGCGGCGGATCAGCATGAGAACACGTTCGCGGTTGCCGACGAGGACCGTGATGATGCGCGGGACGGCGCGCGGGGGGAACGGCGCCGTTCCCGCCATCATCACGGGCCGCACGACGGCCACCATCATCACGGGCCGCCGGCGCACGACATGCACGGCCACCGTGGGCCGCCCCCGGGATTCCACCATGCGATGCGCCGGTTCGACGAGATCATCGAGCGGCTGGCGAAGATCGAGTTCAAACTCGGGATCGACGACCCGGCTCCCGCGCGCCGCGAGCGCTGGCCGCAGCCCGACGACCGGGATGGGGACCGTGGCGGTTCGGGACCGTATCGCCCGGGTGGTCCGTGGCCGAAGGAGATGGGCCGGCAGCGCGAGGAGCGTGGCGCCGAGATCCGGCAGCGCATGGAGGATGCGCGGCGCCGCTTCCGCGAGATGGAGGAGCGGGTCAAGACGCTGGAAGCCGAAATCGAGAGAATGAAGGCCGCAGACCGCGGACCCTGACGGTGTTCGAGGCCGCGGTTCGTTTGCGAGCCGTGGCCTCGAGGCGTAGACTTCGGGGGTCGTTACCGCCCACGGGAGCCCCGCGATGTCCCGCCCCACCGTCTTGATGCCGGGCCGGTCTTCGCCCCGAGCGGCGCGGGTCATGGTCGTGGCTGCGGCCGTCGCCTGCCCGATGGCGGCCGTTCGCGGTGCCGACGTCGATGTCGACGACCTGCGGATCGAAGGCCCGCGGGTTCGATTCCTCGTCGAAGACGAGGAATCCCTGCCACCGGCTGCGGGCGCCGGCGGCGGCTTGCTCCGGCTCTTCCGCGGGTTCTTCAATCCACCGGGAAACCAGCCGCCTGGCGACCCGGACGTGCCGGATGGTGCGGACGGCCCCATGCCCGATGATCCCGAGAAGGCGGCGGCCTGGCAGCAGCGGCAGCAGATCCGCCAGCAGGCGGCCCAGATGACGCAACTGTTCCAGCCCACGCTGCGGGCGGAGTTGGAAATGGTCCGCAATGCGTGCGGTGACGAGGCACTGCCTGCCGAAACCCGCAAGCAACTGCTCACGGCGGGCCGGGCCGCTCTCGAGCAGTCGGCGCTCGAGTTCACCAGGCGGCAGATGAATGGCGGGGATGCGGGACTCGATCCGCGCCGGGTGATCCGCGAGGCGATCGCCCGCACGGTGAAGGCCCACGTCCCGGCGGAGGCGCGGGCGTCGTACGAGCGGCAGGTCGCGCTCCGTTCCGCCCGGCGTGACCGCGTGGCCCGGAGCCGGCTCGTTTTGGTGATTGACAGGCAGCTCGAGCTCACGCCCGAGCAGCAGGCGCGGGTCGGCGCCGATCTGGAGGCGAAGTGGGATGCGGGCTGGCCCTGGACCGTGGACGGGCAGGGCATGCAGATCAACGGATATCGGCCGGCCCCCGACTACGCCGGCGCCTGCGTGACCCCGCATCTCGACGAGCGGCAACTGGCCGCGTGGAGAAAGTGGTGCAACGCCGCCGGCGTGCGGGCCCATGGGCTGGAGAACTGGGGACAGCAGTGGAACTTCGGTGGCCAGGGACTCGAAGCCGACGCGTGGTGGGGCAAATGATCCGGCTCCTGCCCGTGCCGGGGCTGCCCATCGGCGCCGCGCTGACTCTGGTCTGCGTCCTGGTGGGCGCTGCGGCCGTCCTCCGGGCCGCCGACGACGAGGTCATCGAGTCGCTCCCCGCTGTCGATGAGGAGTCGGGGTCGAACCTCCATCCGCTCGAGCGACAGTTCGACCAGACCGTCTTTTCCGACCAGCCCGGCTGGGTGCTGCCGAACGCGGAGGATGACGGGCAGACTGTCGTGAGCGGGCCCGACGTGCTGGCCGCGGCGGCGCGGCTGGCGGACAATCGGCTGGCCGCGCTGGAGCGGGTCTGTGGACTGAGCCCGAGCCAGGTGCGGGCCCTGCGGCTGGCGATGGAGTCCGATATCCGGCGCATGGCCGAGGAGATCGGTCGGGCGCGGTCCAAGTACGAGGGGGTCGTCGTCGACCTCAACGATCCAGCCGGACAGCAGCGGTTCAACCTGGCGCAGCAGGATGCGGTGCGCAGCCGGGAACGGGTCAAGACCCTGTTCGAGACGGGATCCCTGTTTCGCAAGGCGCTGGGGACGGTCCTCGACGAGGCGCAGGTCGGCAGGCTGGCCGGCAGCCGCGATCGGCAGCGGGCCCTGCTCTGGAAGTCGCTCGTCCTCACGGCCATGCTCGAACTGGACGAGCGGCTGGGGCTGAACCAGTCCCAGGCCGATGCGATCGAGCGACTGCTGCTCGAGAAGACGCCGCCGCTGCGCGTGGAGAATCCGCCTGCCGATCTCGAACAGGAGCATGTGCAGCAGGCGATCGTGTTCGCGATCCTCGCGGAGGTCGATCCGAAGCGACTCAAGGCGGCCGTGTCGAGCAGGCAGTGGCGGGCCTTGTCACGGTCGATCGATCAGGGCCGCGGGATGCGGATCAACCTCGAGCACCAGGGCGTCTTCGAGAAGCCGGCCAGGCCGACCAGGTGACCTGGCACGCTCGCGCTCAGGGCCGCGGCCGCGAAGCCCGGCGGCCCGTCGGAGCCGGCCGCGACGGCGGCGCCGGGAGGTCGAATTCCCGCCACGCCTCGGCCGCCCGCCGCCGCACGGCGGCGACCATCCGTTTCCAGTGGGGGGCGAGGAACGGCGGCGCGGCCTGACCGCGGATCGCATAGGAACCGGTCGCCTTGGCGAGGTCGAGGCGGGCCGACACGATCCCCTCGTGGGCGTTGTCGGCGAGCGCCAGGATGCGGTCGTCCGGGGCGACGATCTTCGAGTCGCCCGCGGACCACAGGCCGCCCCCCTGGGGGCCGACGGAGTTGGCGAACACGTAGTAGGCAGCATTCTCGAACGCCCGGGCGGCGATCCCATCGCGGCCCGCCCGCTTGCGGCGCGACACGGCGAGCGTGTCGAGACCGGCGTTGGGATGGAAGATGATCCGCGCCCCGGCCATCACGGCGAGCCGCGGAAGCTCCGGATAGCGGCGCTCGTGGCAGATGATCGCCGTGGCCGGCACGCCGTCGATCGCGAACAGGGCCAGCGCATCGCCCGGCACGAAGCAGCGCCGGTCGAGGTCCGTGAGCTGGCACTTGGCGTAGCAGGACGTGGCGACGCCAGCGCGGTCGAAGACCACGAGGGCGTTGCAGAGCTGCCGACCGCGGAACACGGGGGAGCCGACGAGGACGTTGACACGGTGGCGGGCGGCGCTGGCCGCCACGGCCGCCAGCGCGTCGCGGACGATCGCCGGCGTCAGGCTGGGAAAGTCGTAGCAATAGCCGGTGGTCGCGCACTCGGGGAGGAGGACCGCGTCGGCAGCGCCGGCCGCCGCCTTGCCGACCAGCCGCTCGATCGTCGTCAGGTTGTCGGCGACCGTCGGCGCGAACCGCATCTGCACGGCCGCCACCCGCAGATGACCACGGCCGGCCGTCTTTCTGCGCCCCGTTTCCATCGCCGGTTCCTCGCCTCTCGTCGTGCCCGGACCCCGTCGGTCCCCCAGATTATCCGCTTGCCGGCGTTCGCCGCACAGGTTTCCCCGTCCGCTCATGCCGCCCGACCGGAGGAGACGATACAAGCCGCAGGGTCCGACCCCGTACGCGCCTTTCGTCCCCTCCGGATTCGGAGCCATGTCGCAGCCCTCCGCAGCCACCGTCGCCTCCCCGTCCGGCGTCGCCGGCTGGCTCGTCGGTCAGGTGGCGAATGTCGGCGGTTTCACGATGGGCTGGATCGCCGGGGTCGGCGACGTGGTGCTGTTCGCCCTGCGCACGCTGGGCTGGATCGTCGCCCGGCGCCAGCGCCGCGACGTGCTCCTGCCGGCGTTCTATGGCATCGGCGTCCTGTCGCTGCCCGTCGTCGCCCTCACCGGCCTGTTCATCGGCATGGTGCTCGCCGTGCAGAGCTTCGGGCAGTTCAAGGCCCTCGGCCTGGAGACGCGGCTCGGCTCCGTCATCAACCTGTCGCTGGTCCGGGAGCTGGGCCCGGTGCTGGCGGCGACGATGCTCGCCGGCCGCGTTGGCAGCGCCATGGCGGCCGAGCTGGGCACGATGCGGGTCACGGAGCAGATCGACGCCCTGGAGAGCATGGGTGCCAATCCGATCTACTACCTGGTCGTGCCCCGGTTCCTCGGCTGCCTCGTCCTCATCCCGTCGCTGACGGTGATGGCCGACTTCATGGGCGTGCTCGGCGGCTACCTGTACTCGCACGTCCTCCTCGGGATCGACTACCACCACTACTGGGAGAATTCCCGCGAGTACGTCGATGCCTTCGACTTCCTGATGGGCATCTTCAAGAGCCTGTTCTTCGGGGCCGCGATCGCGCTGGTCAGCTGCCACCATGGCTTCCATTGCGAGCATGGGGCCGAGGGGGTGGGGCGGGCCGCCACCAACGCCTTCGTCCATTCCTTCGTGCTCATCCTGCTCCTCGACCTGTTCCTCGGCATCGCCCTCAACAACGTCCACGACTTCTTCCGGCCGGACGGACCGCGCCGCCTGCTCTGATATCCCGCCGCCCCACGCCGCCATGCCCTCCAGCATCCCCGCCGCCGTCACCAGCGCCGCCGCGCCTCCGGTGCTCGCGGTCGTCGACCTCGGCGTGCGGTTCGGCAGCCAGCAGGTGCTGCGGGGGATCTCCCTGGAGATCCCCGCCGGCGAGACGCTGGTCGTGCTCGGCGAGAGCGGCTGCGGCAAGACCGTGCTCCTCAAGACGCTGATCGGCCTTGTCCGGCCGACCAGCGGCGACGTGCTCCTCGAGGGCGCGTCGCTGGGCCGGATGTCTGACCGGCAGCTCGCCCAGCTGCGCACCCGGTACGGCTTCGTCTTCCAGGGGGCGGCGCTGTTCGACAGCCACTCGATCGCCGACAACGTCGCCTTTCCGCTGCGCGAGCACACGCGGCTTCCCGGTGAAGATATCGCCGCCATCGTCACGACGCTCGTCGACGAGGTCGGACTGCCACGGTCGGTGCTCGGCAAGAAACCGGTCGAGCTCTCGGGGGGGATGCGGAAGCGGGCCGGACTGGCCCGCGCCCTGGCGCTCGACCCTCAGGTCGTGCTCTACGACGAGCCGACCACCGGGCTCGATCCGATCATGACTGACGTCATCAACGAGCTGATTCTCAAGGTGCGCGCCCGGCCGCAGGCGACGAGCGTGGTGGTGACGCACGACATGCAGACGGCCCGCAAGGTGGCCGACCGGATCATCATGCTCTATCCGGCGTTCCGCCTCCGGCCCGACGAGCCGCAGATCATCTTCAGCGGCACACCCGGTGAACTCGACCGCTGCCCCGACCCGCGGGTCCGGCAGTTCGTCGAGGGCCGGGCGGGGAGCCGGCTCACGGAGCTTCAGGAGGAGCAGGGACTGCTGGCGACGACGGCGGCCGCGGCCGCGGAGGAGGGGAGATGAGCGACCGGGTCGTGGAGTTCCGCGTCGGCGTGATGGTGCTGGCCACGGCGATCATCGCCGGCATCCTCGTGGTCCTGTTCGGCGACCTGCCGTCGCTCGTGCAGGCGACCTATCCGCTGAAGATGAGCTTCGAGGATGCCCGGGGCATCGCCACCGGCACGCCGGTGCGGAAGAACGGGATCCTCGTCGGCCGCGTGCGGAGCGTGACGCTCGAGGCGGCGGGTGGCGCCAACGTGGTCGCCGACATCGATTCCCACATCAGCATCTACCGCGACGAGCAGCCGCGGATCGCCAGCACGCTGCTCGGTGATGCCGAGATCCAGCTCGTCCCCGGCACCACCCGGCCGCCGCGGCAGCCGCTGGCGGCGGACGAGGTGCTCGTCGGCGCCGCCTCGCGGGACCCCTTCGAGGTCTTTGCCACGCTGGAACCGAAGATGGGACGGGCGCTCGACTCGCTCACCGATGCCAGCGCCGCGGTGACGAAACTCTCGGCCAACGTCGACAAGATGCTGCTCGGCGACGACGACCGGTTCGAGAAGCTCGTCCGCAAGACCGAGGCGGCGCTCGACGCCTTCAGCGTCGCGATGGCGAACATCAACGACGTCATGGGCGATCCACAGGCGCGGGCCAAGATCAAGCAGACGCTCGACGGCCTGCCGGACGTGATTGCCGACCTGCGGACGACGGTGCAGGGGATGGGGACGACGATCGACAGCGCCGACCGCAACCTGCGGAACCTGGAGGGGCTGACGCGGCCGCTGGGCGAGCGTGGCGAGGGGATGGTGGCGTCGATCGACAAGACGATCGGCCGGCTCGACGAGGTGATCAGCCAGGCGGTCGGGTTCACCCGGGCGCTCAACGAGTCGCAGGGGACGCTCGGCAAGCTGGTCCGCGACCCGCAGGTCTACGACGACCTCGCCCAGGCGGCAGACAACGTCAACCGGCTGACCCGGGAGCTGCGGCCGATCGTCAACGACGTCCGCGTGTTCACCGACAAGATCGCCCGCCATCCCGAGCAGCTCGGCGTGAAGGGGGCGCTCGACCGCCGCCCCGGCCTGAAGTGACGGGGTCCCATGCATCCGGACGTCAGGATGGTCCGGTCACTGGCACCTCCGCAATCCTTTCCGAGCTGCTGAGCGGCTCGTGAGCCTCGAGGGGGGCGGCCTCGGCGTCCGGTGGCGGCTCGAGAGGTTCGCCGAGGTGTGTCAGCGGCTGACTTCACGCGGGCTTGCGCATCCTGGCCTTCTCCCGCTTGCGAACCGCCGGTCGTACGTGTCGAAATCGGTGATCGTCAGCGGTGCAGCCATGGCGGCCTCGGAAACCAGGTTCTTGGTCCCGCAGCCCCGCGAAGCGCCCCACTCCTTCCAGGCTGCGGAAGGCGCAGGATACCGTTTCTCAGCCGATTCCCAGGCGACCGACGCTCGCAGTCGACCGCCGCGGCTGGAACGGTCGATCCGCGCCGCGCGGTCAAAGGCCATCCCTCTCCTATGGGCACGCGAAAAGCTGTGCTTTTCGCGTGAGCTGCGCTCCCGGGCACCTGATCCGTGAGGTGCTGCATGCTGTTTGGCCACAGCCTGCTAGGATCGCGCGACCCCGCCCACGGCGCGGCCGGAGGATCCGGCGCGCGAAAGGTGGATCGACGGCCCTGCCGAGGAAGTCATGCTGCCGTTCCGCATCACGAACCGTCCCCCGAATCCGAATGGCGGCGCGTGGATCTTCGGCCTGCAACTGCTGCTCGTGATCCTCGTGCCGATCCTCGACGACGGCGCGCCGCTCGCCCCACTGGCGTACGTCGCCGTGCTGCTCGGCGTGCTGGCGGCGACGGTCTATCTGCTCGGCTACAGGCGCACCGCGGCGACGATCGCCGCCGGCGGCGCCGGGATGCTCGGAGTGGTGTTTCTAAGCGGCCTGAAGACCGGCCCGATCCGGTTGCTCCTCTGGGGCACGCTCATGCTGGCCGGGACGACGACGGTGGCCCTGACGCTCAAGAGTGCCTTCGCCGCGGGGGTGCCCCCCGTGCAGCGGATCTTCTGCGGCGCGGCCGGCTACGTGATGCTCGGCTTCGTGTTCGCCGCGATCCACGGGCTGGTCGGCCTCCTCGTCGGGGGCGGCTACGTCGTCGAGTCGGGGGTCGAGCTGGCCCGGCAGATCCATTGGAGCGACTATCTCTGGTTGAGCTTTGCCACGCTCACCACCGCTGGTTTCGGTGATGTCGTCACCGTCGGTTCGGCGCCGAGTGCCGTGGCGACGATCGAGGCCCTTGCCGGGATCCTCTTCCCCGCCACGCTCATCGCCCGCATCGCGTCGCTCGACGACAATGACCGGCGCGAGTGAGGTGACGGTGGCGTTGTCGGCACACCGATGCCGGCCGGCGGGCTGGTATTCCACAGCCTCGTAACGTCGCTCCTGCACGCCCCTGTCATGACCCCGTCGTAGCAGCTTGAGGACATCGAGCTCAAGCACGACCCGGATGCGGCCGCCGACGTCGTCCGGCAGTACGACGAGATCAGCGTGACGGGCCTCAAGCTGTGGCCGACGGGGGAGCGGCGAGAGGTTTTTCGCGTCGTCGCCGCCATCGTGGCCGGCGACGCCTTGGCGGGCCTCCGCCCGCGCGTAAGGCCGCCTTCCCGGCGGCCCGTGCAGTGGCAGCGGCCCGCACGCAGCGGCCGCAGGCCGCGCCGCGGGCCCACGCCCGGCCGGAAGCCGGGCGGCTCGGCGCGGCGAGAGGTTTTTCGCGTCGTCGCCGCCATCGTGGCCGGCGACGCCTTGGCGGGCCTCCGCCCGCGCGTAAGGCCGCCTTCCCGGCGGCCCGTGCAGTGGCAGCGGCCCGCACGCAGCGGCCGCAGGCCGCGCCGCGGGCCCACGCCCGGCCGGAAGCCGGGCGGCTCGGCGCGGCGAACCTTGGCTTCGCCCCGCCGAGCGTAAGCCTGCGAGGGCCAGGATGGCCTCGCAGGCGCGATACACAGCGCGTAAGCCTGCGCGGGCCAGGATGGCCTCGCAGGCGCGATAGTCACACCCCCGCCGGCAGCGTGGCGTCGGCGTCGATGATCCGCAGGTACTCGGCGACGAACTCCCCGTAGCGGGCCTTCACGTCGCTGGCGAGATGCCGATAGCCCGCGATCCGCACCCGGCAGGTCTTCTCCCCGCAGCGGCACGGTCCGCCGAGGTGCGTGACCTCGTACTCGAACGTGTCGTAGTCCACCGTGATCTCCTCGCCGGCCGGGATCGGCCGCAGGGCGCGGAACTCGATCTGCTTGACGCCGGAGCGGATCACGACCCCGCAGTTGGGCGCACAGGAATGGTTGACGAGCACCGCCACGCCGTCGGGAACGATGTGCGTCGTGACATCGACCTGGATCGTGTGCTGGGACCGCTGCCCGGCCTGCTCGCCCCACGTCTTGATGATCGATTCGCCCGCGGCGATGTCGCGGACAGCGCAGACGCCGAGGCCGAGTTTGCCGGCACGCACCTCGACCGGCTCGCCGGGCTGGGGCGCCCGCTCGCCGAGACCATGGGCGGCCGGACCGGCGAGCTCGTCGAACGACATCTCGCGCAGCCGGGCCCCATACCGCTCCGCCAGCCAGGGGAGCGTCTGCTCGACCGTGTCGGGCTGGAGGAGGATCAGATCCCCCGCTGCGGCCGCGTCGAGGACAAGGCCGGCCGCCTCGGCCCACGTCCCACCCGCCTCGATCGCCACCGGACGGTCGGCCGGCATCCCCTCGCCGATGCCCTGGGAGATGAGCCGCGTGATCTCGCCCGGCTGCCGGCCACGGATGTAGGCATCCTCGTAGATCACCACGCGCTCGAACGTCCGCCCCAGCAGCCGACCCTGGGTGATCAGGTCCTCGTCGCGCCGGTCGCCGGCGGCCGAGTAGACGGCGATCCGCCGGGCGGAGGGGAGCTTGTGCATCGTCAGGCAGATCTGCTCCAGCGACGGCACGTTGTGGCCGTAGTCGACCACGATCGAGGCCCCCCCGAGGTCGAGGAGATTGAAACGCCCGGGCGACCCGGTCGCGCCGCGGGAGAAGCTCTCCAGCCCGAGCCGGACCAGTTCCAGCGGCACGCCCATCCGCCACGCTGCGGCGGCACTGGCGAGGACGTTCTCCACCTGGAAGGAGACCAGGCCGCGATGCACCAGCGGCACGCGATCGAGGTGGGCGAGGCGGGTCTCACGCGGGCCGTCGCAGAGCACGATCCAGCCGTCACGCAGCGTCGCAGCCAGGCCACCCTGCGCCAGGTGCTCGACGATCACCGGATTGGCCGGGTCGAGACCGAAGTACACCACCTGCCCCTTGCACCACTTCTTCATGGCGACGACGAGCGGGTCGGCCGCGTTGAGCACCGCCGCCCCGCCCGGCCGCACCGCGGCCACGATTGCCCCCTTCACCCAGGCGATCTGCTCGGGTGTGTCGATCTCCCCGATGCCGAGGTGATCGCCGGAGGCGATGTTGGTGACCACGGCCACGTCGCACGTGTCGAAGCCGCAGCCCTCGCGCAGGATGCCTCCTCGCGCCGTCTCGAGCACGGCCGCGTTGACCGACGGATTCGCCAGCACCCGGCGGGCGCTCTTCGGTCCGCTGCAGTCGCCGGTGTCGATCACCCGGCCGCCGACCGAGACGCACTCGGTGCAGGTCATGCCCACCGTGCCGCCGCCGATCCCGCAGAGGTGGGAGATGAGCCGGACGACCGTCGTCTTGCCGTTCGTGCCGGTGACGGCGGCGGTGGGAATCCGGCCGTCGTCGCCCGGCGGGAAGAGCATGTCGACGATGGCGGCGCCGACGTTCCGCGGCGTTCCCACGGTCGGTTCCAGATGCATCCGCAGGCCGGGGGAGGCATTGACCTCGATGATCACCCCGCGCTGTTCGAGCGGCTGGCCGATGTCGGCGCTGACGAGGTCGATGCCGGCCACGTCGAGGCCGATGACCCGCGCCGCCTCGACCGCCCGGGCGGCGACGTCGGGGTGGACGAGGTCGGTGACGTCTTCGGAGGTGCCTCCCGTGCTGAGGTTGGCGCTGTGCCGGAGAAGGATGGTCCGGCCCGCCTCCACCACGTCGTCGACGGCGAGGCCCTGCTCGGCGAGCACGGCCACCGCCACCTCGTCGAGGACCACCGGGCTGAGGACGCCCGCATGGTCGCCGCAGCGCCGCGGATCCTCGTTGACGGCATCGACGAGCTGACGCACGGTGGCGCTGCCGGTGCCGGTGACAATGGGCGGATGCCGCCGGGCGGCAGCCACCATCCGGCCGCCCACGACGAGCACGCGGTAGTCGCCGCCGGCGACGAACCGCTCGACCACGACGGCCCGTTCACCCGCATGGGCGACGTGCCAGGCCCGCTCCACCTCCGCGCGGGTGGCGAGGTTCACCGACACGCCCTTCCCCTGGTTGCCGTAGCGCGGCTTGACCACCACCGGCAGGCCGATCTCCTCGGCCGCTGCCCAGGCGGCCGCGGGTGAGTCAGCCGGCTGCCCCTCCGGCACCGGGATGCCGGCCTGGGCGAGGAGCGACCGCGTCAGGTCCTTGTCCTGGGCGATCGTCTCGGCGATGGCGCCGGTGCGATCGGTCTCCGCGGCGAGGATCCGGCGCTGCTTCGCCCCCTGGCCGAGGCGGACGAGCGAACCCGCCGTGAGCCGGCTGGCGGGGATGCCGCGGGCCGCCGCGGCCTCGACGATCGACCGCGTGCTCGGGCCGAGCTGCTCGTCGAGGAGCAGCGTTCGCAGCCGCTTGATCTCGCTCGTGACGTCGAACGCGGTGTTGTCGATCGCCGCCAGCAGCAGCCGCCGCGCGGCGTGCAGGCACTCGATGGCGAACGCCTCTTCCTTGTACTCGACGACCACCTTGTAGACGCCGCTGGTGTTGGTCTCGCGGGCCCGGCCGTAGCCGACCGGCGAACCGGAGAGTGTCTGCAGTTCGAGCGTGACGTGCTCGAGAATGTGCCCCATCCACGTCCCGCGCCGAAGCCGCTCGAAGAAGCCGCCGCGCTCGCCGATCGAGCAGCGGTGCTCGATCATGCTCGGCAGCCAGGCCATGAGCCGGTCGTTGAAGCCGGGGAGCGTGTCGGAGGGGAATTCCTCGAGCCGGCCGATGTCGACCCAGGCTTCGAGGCAGGGGAAACTGGCCCACTGGTTGGGGCCACGCAGAACCTTGAGCGACTTGATCTCCATGGGAGGGCGTAATGCTCTTTGTTAGGCTCGACGCAGACGCGTGCGTGAGCCTGGTCGTGTGCGCCTCTTCCAGCCGCGGGACAATCCGACGGATTGATCTGGAAAGGAGGTCGCACGGTTCACAACGGGGCTGCGCAGACGCGTCGCCTGCACAGTCCTGCCTGCGGGGGCAGGCATCCGTACGAACCCGACGTGGTGAGTGTGCGTCAGGGCGGCTGGCAGTCCGGAGCCGCTGGAGAGATGCCGCCGGAAGAGACCGCTGTCTGCGGCGGCGAGGCCTTCGGATCGCGAAGGCCTGGTGACAACGAGAGGGGAAAGATTCCGAGAACCAATCGACCGGCCGGGGTGGCCATGGGAGGGATGAATTCCTACACCGCCAGGCCGGTTTGAACCGCCGCACGCCACACGGACGCGCGTTCGCTTGCGGTTCCCGTTCCTCGCGGCACCTTGAATCCGACACCGGCTTCGCCCGTCTTGAGGACGGGCGTCACCGTCTCGGCCGCGGAGTTCATGACGATTGAACGTCACAACCTTCGCGTACCGATGGAAAGAGTTTACGCTGCCCGGGGTCGGGAACGAAACTTTTTTCAACACCAGAACCTGGATGCACGTGCCGTGCCGGATCGATCGGCGACCGCCATTTTTCGCTTCGGACGCGGCAAACAAGGCCTTGCCCGCACGCAACGCCTTCCGGGCGATGGAAGAAACGACACACCGTCCCGGCGTCTTCGGGCCGGCCGGGGACAAGAACAGGAACATTTTGCAGATCGGGAGAGCCGCGGACATCAGCCTGCGCATCAGCCCTGATTGCTCTGCCACGGATCTGTGTGGTTCGAACGCGTCCACTGCCTTGGCACAACGAACGCAGTAATTTAGATATGTTCGGCAGGCGACGCAAGTTTCCAGGAATCGATGCCGGCGGCTCGTTTTCCGCGGAAAAACCGGATTGTCGAGTCTTTTTTGCCACGTTCCCTCCCGCCTGCCGGCGTGCCGGCGGCCATGGATGCCGTTGATGGGCCAGTCAATCCAGTCCGATCGTCGCGGTCCTGCCACCGGTGCCGCGGAGGAGGGCGGGCTGCCGTGGGCCGGTGCCGTCGCGCTCGAGGATGGTGAGACGCTGCTCGCCACCTGCCGGTTCGACCTCGACGCCGACCTGCGGTTTGCGGAGGGCTGGATCGCGCTCACGAACCGGCGGCTGTTCGCCGATCGGCCGGCTTCGGCCGACGCCACGGCGGCGGCCGAGACGGGGCCGCGGTCGTGGTCGATCGACGCGCGGACACACCTCGACGTCCACGTGCGCGGTGCCGTGGGCCGCATCGAGCTTTCACAGGGGGAACGGATTGTCGCCCGCTGGCTGTTCACGCTCGCCCGGGCCAAGGGCGTGCATGCCCTGGAGGATGCCTTCGACCGCCTGCGGTCGGAAGAATCTCGGGAGGGCGGGCCGCCCGTGGCGGCCGGTCGGCCGGCCGCCGCCGACGCCACCGACGGCGGCGATGAGCAGGAAGCCGCTCCGGCCGCGCCCCCCGCTGGCCGCGGCGGCGACGCGGACGGATTCGCCGGCGCCGGCGCGGATGGCTCGTGGCATGCGCTCGTCCGTGTGCTTGCGTTCGCCCGACCGTATGCCGGGATGGCGATCCTCGGCGGCCTGCTGTCGCTGGCGAGCACGGCCGCGGCCCTCGTGCCGCCATACCTGACGATGCCGCTCGTGGACGACGTCCTCATCAAGCGGCAGGGGGGCGCGGACGTGCCGTTCGCGCTCGTCTGGTGGTACCTCGGCGGCCTGCTCGCGGCGGCCGTCGCAGCCTGGCTCCTGTCGTGGGCGCAGATGTGGACGCTCGCCTGGGTGAGCGAGCGGATCGCCGCCGGCCTGCGGACCCGGACCTACGCCCACATGCAGTCGCTGTCGCTCGACTTCTTCCAGGCGAAGCGGACGGGCGACCTGATGTCGCGGGTCGGGAGCGACACCGACAAGATCAACATCTTCCTGTCGGTGAACCTCATCGAGTTCGCGTCGAACGTCATGCTCCTCGTCCTCACGGCCGCCGTGCTCGCCTGGCTGAGCCCGCTGCTCGCCCTGCTCACGCTCGTCCCATTTCCGTTCGTGGTCTGGCTCGTGTACGCCGTCCGCGAGCGGCTCCGGCGCGGCTTCGGCCGGGCGAGCGTCGCCTGGGGCGACATGACGAGCGTGCTCACCGACACCATTCCCGGGATCCGTGTCGTCAAGGCCTTCGCCCAGGAGTCGCGCGAGATCGACCGCTTCCACGCGGCCAACGACAAGGTCCTGGAAGCCAACGACCGGGTCAACGTGGTGTGGGCGTTCTTCGGCCCCTTGGTCAGCCTGTTCAGTGAGATCGGCCTGCTCGTCGTCTGGGTGGCGGGGGCGTGGCTGGTGTTCGACGGGGGCGTCACCGTCGGCAAGCTGACGGCGTTCCTGGCCTACATCGCCCGGTTCTATGGCCGCGTCGAGTCGATGATCCGCATGGTGCCGGCGACGCAGCGGGCGGCAGCCAGCGCCCAGCGGATCTTCGAGATCCTCGACTGCCGGCCGACCGTCGCCGAGGCGTTGCGGCCGGTACGGCCGGGGCGGGTCAAGGGGCGGATCGAGATCGCGGGTGTGCACTTTCGCTACGGTGCCCGCGAGGTGCTGCACGGGATCGACCTGGTGATCGAGCCGGGGGAGATGATCGGCCTCGTGGGCACGAGCGGGTCGGGGAAGTCGACGCTCGCCAACCTCGTCTGCCGGTTCTACGATCCCTCCAGCGGCACGATCAGGGTCGACGGCGTCGACCTGCGCGAGCTGGCGATCGCCGACTATCACCGCAACCTCGGCTGCGTGCTCCAGGAGCCGTTCCTGTTCTTCGGCACGATCGCCGAGAACATCGCCTACGGCCGGCCGGACGCCGCGCGGGAGAGCATCGTGGAGGCGGCCCGGGCGGCCGGGGCACACGACTTCATCCTCGCCCAGCCTCTGGCCTACGACTCGCGTCTCGGGGAGCGCGGCGGCGGCCTGTCCGGCGGCGAGCGGCAGCGGCTCTCGATCGCCCGGGCCCTGCTCGTTGATCCGCGGATCCTCGTCCTCGACGAGGCCACGTCGTCGGTCGACGCGGAGACCGAGGCGATCATCCAGGCGGCGATCGACCGGCTCGTCACCGGACGGACGACGATCGCCATCGCCCACCGACTGTCGACCCTGCGCCGGGCCAACCGGCTCGTCGTCCTCGACGCCGGAAGGATCGTCGAGACCGGGACGCACGACGAGCTGCTGGCGGCGGACGGCGCCTACGCCCGGCTCTACCATGCCCAGATGAAGGCGGCCGAGGAGGCTGCCGTGCCCTGACGGGCAGGAGCACGAACGATGCGAGACAGCGCGGTGACCACGGCGACGGCGCGGGACGGCTGGGTGCTGGAGCAGCATGCCCACGGCCGGCTGGCCTTCGTATCCGCCGCCGGCCAGCGGCACGACGCCGTGGACGTGCTCCGCGCCTTCCCGATCACCGACCCCGCGGGGCCGGTCGCCGTCGTGGCGGGCGACGGCGCCGAGCTGGCATGGATTCCCGTCCTGGCGGAGGTGCCGCCCGCCCTCCGGTCGATGCTCGAGGCGGAGCTGGCCCAGCGCGAGTTCCTGCCCCGGATCGAGCGGATCGAGGCGGTCTCGGACGGCGAGCCGGCGGAGTGGAGCGTCGTCACCGATCGGGGGCCGCAGCGGTTCAAGGTGGCGGCGGTGGACGACATCACCAGCGACGAGGCCGGGGGTGCGTTCGTCACCGACACCTTCGGCGTCCGTTACCGGATCACGAGCGTGGCCGCGCTCGACGCCCGGAGCCGGCGGCTGTTCGAGAAGATGTTCTGAGGTCAGCGGTGGCAGCCGCGGGCTGCGCGGCCGCCCCGAGTCAGGAGGATGCGGCCTCGGGACCGGCGGCGGCCACAGGCTCGGCCGTGACGAGGCCCTTGAAGACGAGCTGTTTCTTGCCCGCCACCTCGACGCAGTCCACCTGGATCGTGTCCTTGCCGGCGAACTCCCCCTTGAGGAGCTCCTCGGAGACCGGGTCCTCGATGAAGTTTTCCAGGGCCCGACGCAGCGGCCGGGCGCCGAAGTCGGTGTCGGAGCCCTTCTTGATGAGCAACTTCTTCGCCTCGTCGGTCAGCTCCAGCTTCAGGCCGCGCTCGCCGAGCCGCTCGCGGACCTTCGCCAGCTCGATGTCGATGACCTGCTTGAGGTCCTCGACCGTGAGGTGGTGAAACACGATCACGTCGTCGAGGCGGTTGAGGAACTCCGGCCGGAAGACCTTCTCGATCCGCTCGTTGACGCGGCCCTTCATGCTGTCGTAGCTGGCGTCGCCGTCGGGCTTCTGGAAGCCGAACGCCGACTCGTTCTTGATCGCCTCGGCGCCGGCGTTCGTCGTCATGATGATGATCGTGTTGCGGAAGTCGACGTTGCGGCCGAACGAGTCGGTGAGCCGCCCCTCCTCCATCACCTGGAGAAGCATGTTGAAGACGTCGGGATGGGCCTTCTCGATCTCGTCGAGCAGGACGACGGCATAGGGCCGGCGCCGGATCTTCTCCGTCAGTTGCCCCCCCTCCTCGAAGCCGACGTAGCCCGGCGGCGCGCCGATCAGCCGGCTGACGTTGTGCTTCTCCATGTACTCGCTCATGTCGATCTGGATGAGCGCGTCGGCGTCGCCGAACATGAACTGCGCGAGGGCCTTGGCGAGCAGCGTCTTGCCCACGCCGGTCGGCCCGGCGAACACGAAGGAGCCGATCGGCCGCTTCGGGTCCTTGAGCCCGGAGCGGCTGCGCCGGACCGCCTTGGAGATGCTCCTGATGGCCGCGTCCTGACCGATGACCTTCTTGTGGAGCTCCCCCTCCATCCCCATCAGCCGCTGCTGGTCCTCGGTGCTCATCCGTGTCAGCGGGATGCCGGTCATCCGCGACACCACCTCGGCCACGACCTCCTCGTCGACGACGCCGTCTGCCTCGCGGCTCTTGTCCCGCCAGTCGCGGGTCATCGACTGCTTCTTCTTCTTGAGCTTGTCGGCCTGGTCGCGCAGGGCCGCGGCCTTCTCGAAGTCCTGGTTGGCGACCGCCTCTTCCTTCTCCTTGTTGAGCCGCTCGACCTCCTCGTCGATCTCCTTGAGGTCTGGCGGCTTGGTCATCGCCTTGAGGCGGACGCGGGCACCGGCCTCGTCGATGACGTCGATCGCCTTGTCGGGGAGACAGCGGCCGGTGATGTAGCGGCTGGAGAGATCGACGGCCGCCTCCAGGGCGGCGTCGCTGATCGACACCCGGTGGTGGCTCTCGTAGCGGTCGCGGAGCCCCTTGAGGATCTCCACGGCCTCCTCCTTCGTCGCCGGCTCGATCATGATGATCTGGAACCTGCGGTCGAGGGCCGAGTCCTTCTCGATGTACTTGCGGTATTCGTCGAGCGTGGTGGCGCCGATGCACTGGATCTCGCCGCGGGCCAGCGCCGGCTTGAGGACGTTGGAGGCGTCGATCGCCCCCTCGGCGCCGCCCGCTCCGACAAGCGTGTGGAGCTCGTCGATGAACAGGATCGTGTTCTTGGCCCGGCGGACCTCGTTCATCACCGCCTTGATCCGCTCCTCGAACTGCCCGCGGTACTTGGTGCCAGCCACCATCATGGCCAGGTCGAGGACGACGATCCGCCGGTCGGCGAGGAGCTCGGGGACGTTGCCGTCCACGACCCGCTGCGCGAAGCCCTCGACGATCGCCGTCTTGCCGACCCCCGCCTCGCCGAGGAGCACGGGGTTGTTCTTCGTGCGCCGGCAGAGGATCTGGATCGCCCGCTCGATCTCCTTCTCACGGCCGATGACCGGGTCGAGCTTCCCTTGCCGGGCGAGCTCGGTGAGGTCGCGGCCGAAACTGTCGAGGGCCGGGGTCTTGCTCTTGCCCCCCTTGGGCGCGGACTCGCCGCCCGCGCCTGCGCCGGCCGGCTGGCGGCCCCCCATGCCGGCCCGCTCGCCTCCCTCCTCCATGCCGTGGCCGAGGAGGTTGAGCACCTCCTCGCGCACGTCCTCGAGCTTGAGGCCGAGGTTCATCAGCACCTGGGCGGCCACTCCCTCCTGCTCGCGGAGCAGGCCGAGGAGGATGTGCTCGGTGCCGACGTAGTTGTGGTTGAGGTTGCGGGCTTCCTCCATCGAGTACTCGATGACCTTCTTGGCCCGGGGCGTCTGCGGCAGCTTGCCCATCGTGACCATGTCGGGGCCGCTCTGCACGAGCTTCTCGACCTCCATGCGGATCTTGCGCAGGTCGATGTCGAGGTTCTTGAGGACGTTGGCGGCGACGCCGCTTCCCTCCTTGATGAGGCCGAGGAGAACGTGCTCGGTGCCGATGTACTCGTGGTTGAAACGCTGGGCCTCTTGGTTGGCCAGCTGCATCACCTTGCGGGCGCGGTCCGTGAATCGCTCGTACATGGAGGGGATCCCACTGGGTCGTCGTCCATCCCGACCGCCATTCCGGCAGGCGGCCATCAACACATGCTTGTCGATGCAAACCTTACGCCAAATCGGGCGGCGGGTTCCACCCCGCCGGTTTCCGGTGGAGAATTCGACGAAAAGTGGCCCGTTGCCGCCCCTCCCAGGTCAGGCGGCCACTTCGCTAGGGCCGTCGTCCGCCGGGGCCGGCCGAAGCGGGAGGATCGTGGCCTCCTCCGGCCCGTCACTCGCCGTCTCGGGCCGCCGGGCCGGGCCGCCGCGGGAGATTTCGCGGGCGATTGCCTCCCGCCATGGGACGCCGGAATCGCTTGCCGCAAGGGCGTCGAGTGCCGCGCGGGCGTCGGCGAGTCGGCCGAGGCGGCGGAGGATCGTGGCCCGGAGGAGCTGGGCCTCGCCATCGGTCGGGGCGATGCCGAGAAGTTCGTCGAGGTGGGCCTCGGCGGCCGGCCAGTCGCGCGCCAAATAGGCATCCCGCGCCTTGACGAACAGGGCGTCGGCCGCTCCGGCACGCGGTCGCGGGATCGGCGCCGGAAACGCGGCCACGGCCGACGCCGTGGCGATGACCCAGACGGCGGCGGCGCCCGTCCAGAGGCCGATCGTCAACCCGATGCCGATCAGTTCCGACCAGACCCAGGTGGTCACGATCGCGACGTCGATGATCAGGGCGAACGCGACTGCGAGCGCCAGCCCCGACCGGCTGCCGCGCAGCCACAGCCAGGGCAGGCCCGGCCAGGCGAGTGTCAGGGAACGGAGCAGAGCCATCGAGCGGACCTTGGCGTGGCCGGCCTGAACGGGCCCGGCCGGAGGCGGAAGTCTAGGCGGATGGCCCCGGCGGGCCAAGGCGAGTGGGCCGCGCCTCTCGGGCTGGTAAGATCGGAGGCAAACCATGCAAGACAGGGAATTTCACGAACACCCGGCCGCGGCCGGAAACGCTGGCATCTGGCGGTCGATCGACGCGTCCGCCAACCGGGCAGGTGAGGCCCTGCGGGTCCTCGAGGACGTGGTCCGGTTCGCTCTCGACGACGAACGGCTGACGGCACTCGCCAAGAACCTGCGGCACGATCTGGCGGGCCTGCTCGCGACCGGATCCCTGCGGTTTCGGGCTGCGGCCCGCGATGTCTCGGGGGACGTGGGCGCGGGCATCGAGGCCGCCGCGGCCCTGCGTCGCGCGTCGGTCGCCGACCTGGTCGCGGCCAACGCCGCCCGCGCCGGCCAGGCCCTGCGGAGCCTCGCCGAAGCGGCGGCGGTCGTGGTGCCGGAGACGGCGGCCGGGTTCGAGCGGCTCCGCTACCGGCTCTACGACCTGGAACGCGACGCGCTCGCCGCCGCCAGCGCGCACGAGCGGCTCGCGGGGGTGAACCTCTGCGTGCTCGTCGATGGCCGGCGGGATGCCGCGGCGTTCGCGTCACTCGTGGAGGCGCTCTTCGAGGCCGGCGTGCACATGATCCAGCTCCGCGACAAGGCGCTCGGCGTTCCGGCACTCGTGGAGCGGGCCCGGGCGGCCGTGGCGATCGCCCGGCGGCGCGTCGCAGGCACGGGGAAGCGACCGCTGGTCATCGTCAACGACCGGGCGGATGTCACGGCGGCGGTCGGAGCCGATGGCGTCCACACCGGCGCCGACGACCTGCCGACGACGCTCGCGCGTCGCGTGATCGGCCCGGGCGGGCTGCTCGGCCGCACGGCCCACGATCTGGCGGAGGCCCACGCGGCGGCCGGCGCAGGCGCCGACTACCTCGGCATCGGGCCCTGCTTTCCCTCCGCGACGAAGGCTTTTGGAGCGTTCGCGCCGCGCGGGTTCCTGGAGCAGGTCGCCCGGACGATCGCGCTGCCGTCCTATGCGATCGGAGGCATCACGCTCGACCGACTCGACGAACTCGCCGCGCTCGGCATCCGCCGGGTGGCGGTCGGGTCCGCGGTCACCGCCGCGGCCGACCCGGCCGCTGCCGCCCGGGCGCTGATCGAGCGTCTCGAGCACCGCGCGGCCGCGCGGCTCGGCGGGTAGGCCGCAACCAGCGACGAGCATGCCTCCGACAGGCGGCGCCGCTCCCGGCAACGGTGGATGGTTTCCAGGACCGCCGTGGGCTGTGGAAGCGAGCGAAGCCATGGACGGCGCAGCGCAGCGGACACGCAATGAACGCGGGCCTCGTGGGCCGACGTGAACGTCACGCGAAAGGCCATCGGCAGCCCGAACGGGCTACGGACGAGTGTCAACTATTGGATGCTCCCGGTTGTATCCGAGCCACTTGGCGGAGCCGCATCACGGCGTGGAAAGGCAGTGGCCGATGGTGCTGGTCGGCAATCTTGGCGGACGATTGAAGACAGCCGGGCGATTCCTCCAGTTCCCCGGGTACGGCAAGGCCGGCCACCGAACGATCGCGAAGGTCTGCCTGACGCTGTTGCATGCGGTCAGCGACAAGCGTAAAAGGTCGGAGAATCCGTTCACGAACGCCGCGACATCGATACGGCCGGCACGCGGCGACCCCCGTGCTGTGGATTCTCTCTCCTTGCAACCGGAGCACACCCATGCGAGTGACGTCCGCCGCCATCTGCCTGTGCATCGCAGGAGTCGTCTCCGCCCCGGTGGCCCAGGCCGGCAATCAGCCCGGCAGGGCACTCGCCGTGCTCGACGGGGACACGGTCAAGGTCGTCGCTGTCGATGGGAACGGCAAGGAGGGCGGCGGCGGAACCTTCGGCATCCGCGGCATCGTCGCGCCGGCCCTCGATCAACCGTTCGGCTTGCAGGCCCGGGACAAACTCAAGGAACTCGTCGAGGGCAAGGGAGTGTTTTGGAACGGCCCCGTGCCGCGTGCCCACAAGGAGGGCATCGCGGTCTTCATGCGGGACGCCGAGAACGCGTCGCTGGCGAAGCAGTTGCTCGCCGCGGGGCTGGCCTGGGTGGTCGAGGACGAGCTCATGGGGAAGCCGGCGCAGCCAGGCGGCGAGAAGAAACCGTGGCCCGAAGCCGCGGAGTGGATCGCCGCCGCCCGGGAGGCCCGCGAGGCCGGCCGCGGTCTGTGGGCCGACAAGGATCCGGTGCCGCCCTGGGAATGGCGGGCGCGAATGAAGGAGATCACCAACGGTACCGGGATGCGGCTCGTGTTCGTGCCCCGTGGCACATTCGTGATGGGCTCTCCCGCCGACGAGCCGGGCCGGGAGCCCGCCGAGGTGCAGCACCAGGTGGAGATGTCCCGCGGGTTCTACCTGGGCGCCACCGAGGTCACGGTGGGCCAGTTTCGGAAGTTCGTCGCCGAGACCGGCTACAAGACGTCGGGCGAGGCCGAGGGCACGGGAGGCTGGGGCGTGAACCCCGACAGCGGAAAGATGGAGTCGGGCCCGCAGTACACCTGGAAGAACACCGGGTTTCCGCAGACCGACGAACATCCCGTGGTGATCGTCAGCTGGACCGATGCCGACGCGTTCTGCCGCTGGCTGGCCAAGAAGGAGAACAGGGACTTTCGACTGCCGACCGAGGCGGAATGGGAGTATGCCTGCCGCGCTGGCACGAAGACCGCGTACTCGTGTGGCGCGAACGTCGCGGACCTGGCCAGGGTCGGGTTTAAGGAGAACGCGGCGGGCCGGTTCACGGTGCCGGTTGGCGGATTCGAGAAGAACGCCTTCGGGATCTTCGACATGCACGGCAACGCCTGGGAATGGTGCCAGGACTTCTACGATCCCAAGGGCTATGCCGGGGGCCGGCAGACGGATCCACAGGGGCCCGCCACGGGAATGGCGCGGGTGCAGCGTGGCGGAGGCTGGTCGAGCACCGCGGATCGGTGGCGATCCGCCGCCCGAATCGGCCGCGATCCCGTCAGCTATCGCGGCTCCTACCAGGGCTTTCGCGTGGCCCTGACCGGGCCCGATGCCGTCGCGTGGAAGACGGCGCCGTAATCAGCCGGCCGGTTCGCCCGCGGGGCCTGCCCGCGAGTCGCCGCCACTGACCGTCGGTCAGGTCGCGGCCGCGTCGCGCCAGACGCTGCCGCCGGGAAACTCGTGGTCCGCGATCGACCGCGGCCACATCTCCGCGCTGTAGCCGGGCATCGTCGGCGGCAGGTAACGGCCGTTCCGCATCCGGATCGGGTCCTTGAAATGCTCGTGGAGGTGGCCGGCATGCTCCGTGAGCCGGTTCTCCAGCGTGCCGCTGGCGCAGACGTAGTCGAAGATCGAGAGGTGCTGCACGTACTCGCAGAGGCCGACGCCGCCGGCGTGCGGGCAGACCGGGATGCCGAACTTCGCCGCCATGAGGATCACCGCCAGGATCTCGTTCACGCCGCCGATCCGGCAGCTGTCGATCTGGCAGACGCCGATCGCGCCCGCCTGCATGAACTGCTTGAACATCACCCGGTTGGCACAGTGCTCCCCCGTGGCGACGAGGATCGGGGCCACGGCCCTGGCGATCGCGGCATGGCCGAGGATGTCGTCGGGGCTCGTCGGCTCCTCGATGAACCACGGGCGGAACTCGGCGAGATGCCGCATCCACTCGATCGCCTGCGGCACGTCCCAGACCTGGTTGGCATCGACCATCATGCGCCGATGCGGGCCGATCTCGTCGCGGATGATCCGGCAGCGGCGGATGTCGTCGGCGCGGTCGCGGCCGACCTTGATCTTGAAGCAGTCCCAGCCGGCGGCGAGCCCGCGCCGGCAGAGGTCGCGGAGCTTGTCATCGGAGTAGCCGAGCCAGCCGGCGGAGGTGGTGTAGGCAGGGTAGCCCTCGGCCTCCAGATGGGCGATCCGCTCGGCGCGGGACGGGGCGAGCCGGGCGAGCATCGCCAGTGCCTCCGCCGGCGTCAGGGCGTCGGTGATGTAGCGGAAGTCGATGCAGGCGACGAGCTCCTCAGGCGTCATCTCCGCCAGCAGCCGCCACAGCGGCTTGCCCGCCCGCTTCGCCAGCAGGTCCCAGACCGCGTTGACGACGGCGCCGGTCGCCATGTGGATCACCCCCTTCTCGGGGCCGACCCAGCGCAGCTGGCTGTCGCCGGTGATCCGGCGCCAGAAGCCGGCCATGTCGGCGGCGATCCCCTCCAGCGACTGGCCGACGACCAGCGGTCGGAGGGCCTCGATCGCCCGGCAGCAGAGCTCGTTGCCGCGGCCGATCGTGAACGTGAAGCCGTGCCCCTCCGGTCCGCCCCCGGTCGTGCGCAGCACGCAGTAGGCCGCGGAATAGTCCGGGTCGGGGTTCATGGCATCGGAGCCGTCGAGTTCCCGAGACGTGGGGAACCGCAGGTCGTGAACGTCGAGTGCGGTGATCGTGGTCGCCATCGTGGCGGGGCCCTCGGGGAGATGGGATTGTCGAACGGTCATGGTCCGGGCGGTACGGGTGCGGCACCAGCCCGAAGCGCCCTGGCGACCGCGGTGGCGATCTCGGACTCGACTCCTGCGCGGTAGCCGATCCAGCCGTGGAGCACGGTCCCGTCGGTACCGACAAGATAGGTCGTCGGAAAGGCCTCGAGGAGCGGTCCCGCGATGTCCCCGGCGGTGAAGGGGAGGCTGGACAAGGGATCGGCGAACGCCCAGGCGTCGATGTCGAGCCGCTCCTTCTCGAGGAACCGCTGCACGTCGGCGGCGAGCGCCGCCTCGTCGTCGGGCCCCGCCGCGCTCGCCACGGCGACGAACTGGAACCGCGGGTCGTCGCGCAGCCGGGCGGCGAGCCGGGCCAGGCCCGGTAGTTCCGCGCGGCAGGGGGGGCACCAGGGCCCCCAGAAGTTGACGAGCGTGACCTTGCCGGCGAGCGGCGGAGCCGGCTTCTTCGTGCCGGTGAGCGTGCGGATCCGCAGCGCTGGAAAGGGCTGGCCGACTGCGCGATGGGGGCGGGGTGGCCCGCCGCAGCCGGTGATCGCCGCCAGCAGCATCGCGCACGTCGCTCGTCGGCGGAGGAGCGTCATCAGCGCACGACGGTGTTGCCGGGGCCGAGCACGATCACGGCCGGGCGGTGATCCGCGGCCGCGGCCGCGTCGATCCAGGTGAACGACATGATCGTCAGTCGGTCACCGGGCTTGCCGAGGTGGGCCGTGGCCCCATTGAGCTCGATGACACCCGCTCCGGTAGGCCCGAGGATGACGTAGGTCTCGAACCGCTCGCCGTTGGCCATGTTGCCGACGAGGATCCGCTCGTAGGACCGCAGCCCGACCCGCTCCGCCAGATCGGCAGCGATCGTCAGGCTCCCCTCGTACTCGACCGAGGCGCCGGTCACGACCGCACGGTGAATCTTCGACTTGAGCAGGCAGAGCATCATCCGCTGGTCACTCCGCTGGCCGGAAGCGGATGCAGGTGGGCGTGGGCACGTCCACCTGTTTCCCCGTGAACGACAACGTGCCGTTGTCGGGATCGATGGCGAACACCGTCACGCTCGCCGAGTGCTGCCCGGCGGCGAGGAGGAAGCGGCCGCCGGGGGCGATGGCGAAGTTCCGTGGCTCCTTGCCCCGGATCGGCTCGACGCCGAGGAACGTCAGTCTGCCTGTCGTCGCGTCCACCGCGTACATCGCGATCGTGTCGGGGCCGCGGTTCGACGCGTACAGGAACCGACCGGAGGGATGGAGCGCGATCTCGGCGCTGGCGCACTTGTCGGTCGATCCCTCCGGCAGCGTGGAGATCGTCTGCACTTCGGCGAGCGTGCCGGCATCGGCGTCGAACGTGAACGCCGTGACGGTGGCCTTGGTCTGGTTCAACGCGTAGCCATGGCGGCCGCCGGGGTGGAAGGCGAAGTGCCGCGGTCCGCTGCCGGCCGGCAGCGCGACCTCGCCGTGGGGCGCGAGGGCGGGCTTGGCCGCGTCGAGCGAGTGGACGAAGACGCGGTCGAAGTGCATGTCGCAGGCGACGGCGAACCGGCCGTCCGGCGTCGGATAGGCGGAGTGGGGAAACGACTTGGCCCGGACGCCGGCGGGAGCGTTGTGCTGGAGCGTTGCGACGGCACCGAGGCCGCCGTCGTTCGCGAGCGACAGGCAGGCGACTCCCCCGCCTGCGGCGAGCAGGGCGGACCCGCTGGGCGTGACGGAGAGGTGGCAGGCCCAGACCGCCGCGTGGCCCTTCGCCGCCAGTTTCCCGGTCGCCTCGTCGATTGTGAACGCCTCCACCTTGCCGACGAACTCGCAGGCCGCGTAGAGCACCGGGAGCGTCGGGTGCAGGGCGATGAACGAGGGCGTCGTCGTCTTGGCCGCGAGTTCCACTGGGCCGAAGGTGCCCGTCTGGTCGTCGAAGCGGGAGACGTAGATCCCGTCCGACTTCGTGCCCGCGCCGGTGTAGGTGCCGAACCAGACCAGATGCTCGGCGGCCGGAACGGCGGACGGGACGCCGATGAGCGCGACCGTCACCATGGCAGCCAGGGTGTGGATGGACGGCATCGGGAAAACACCTCATGTTGGGCGGCTATGGACCAGCCGCGACGAACCTCCAATCCTACCCCTGCCGGCCCCGGATGCAACGCGAACGAGCACCCGGGCTGCAGCGCTGACGGGCAGGTCGCCCGCAATTCCTTCTGGCTCGAGGCCTACCAGGTCGTCGTCCGGGTGGGCTGGATCTTCAAGACCGAGACGATCATCATGCCCGCGGTCCTCGACGCCGTCGTCGACTCCGGACTGCTGCGCGGCTTGCTGCCGGTGCTCAATCGGGCGGGGCAGAGCCTGCCGCCGCTGGCGTACGCCGCGGTGCTCGATCGGCGCCCCGTCAAGAAGTGGACGCTCGTGTGCACGAGCCTCGCCATGGCCGCCTGCTTCGCCGTGCTGGCGATCGCCTGGCAGCCGCTGCAGGCGGCGCGGCCGGACCTGCTGGCCGCACTGTTCCTCGTCGTCTACGCCCTGTTCGCCGCGGCGAACGGCCTGAACCAGCTCGTGGCGGCGGCTCTGCAGGGCAAGCTCATTCCCGCCGGGCAGCGTGGCCGGGCGATGGTGATCAGCATCACGATCGGCAGCGTGCTGGCGATCGTGGCGGCGCTGGTGCTCCTCGGACCGTGGCTCGACGCCGTGGACGGCTTTCCGCGGATCTTCGGGGCCACGGCCACCTTCTTCGCGATCGCCGCCCTGATCCCGGCGCTGCTCGACGAGCCTGCCGACCGGCCGACGCCGACGGATGCCGCGGGCCCGCGGCCGGGGCTGGCCGGCTGGCGGCAGTCGCTGGCCGCCGACCCGGCGCTCGTGCGGCTGGCGGTCGTGGCCGCGCTGTTCTCGGCGGTGCTCATGCTCTTTCCCCACTACCAGGCCTTCGCCCGCGACGGGCTCGGCTGCCCGCAGAGCAGCCTGCTGACCTGGGTGATCGTGCAGAACGCCGCCACCGGGTGCGCGAGCCTCGTCGCCGGGCCGCTCTCCGACCGGCGCGGGACGCGGCTGGTGCTCGTCGGCGTCGTGGCGCTGTCGGCGCTGACGCCCGTGCTCGTCACGCTGCTGTCGATCGTTCCCGCCGCCGACGCGGCACGGTGGTTCTGGCTCGTCTACGCGCCGCTGGGACTGAATCCGATCGCCCTCAAGATGTTCACCAACTACGCCCTCGAACTCGCGCCGCGGCCCGCCGAACACGCCCGCTACGTGAGCCTCGTCGGCGCAGCCCTGGCGGCCCCGTTCGCGGTCTCGCCGCTGGTGGGCTGGAGCGTGGATGCCCTCGGGTTTCGGCCTGTGTTCCTCGCCGGGGCGTGCGTGATCGCCGCCGGGGCCGCGGTCGCCGCCGGGCTCCCCGAGCCCCGCCGCCGCTGAATTCAGCCGTTGCGGCGCCGGCGTCACGCGGCTTACAATCTTTGGCAACGTGTCACGGGGCCGGTTCACGGCCTGCGCGCGGTGACCGGTCGCTGGTCGCCGACAGGATCACAACCCGCGCCCGTCAAGGGCCCATCAGGAGCAGGAATCAATGAAGCGTCTATTCGCGCTGGCTCTGTTGTCCGTGGCGGTCGTTCTCTCGACCGTCGCCGTGTCGGCCGCGGTCAAGGAGCCCAAGGATGCGAAGTGCCCGGTCTCCGGCAAGGCCTGCAACCCGGAAGAGTCGGCCGAGTTCGCCGGCGGCAAGGTCTGGTTCTGCTGCGGCAACTGCTCCGGGAAGTTCAAGGGGGATTCGGCCTCGTTCGCGGCCAAGGCCCATCAGCAGATGGTGTCCACGGGCCAGCTCGTGCAGAAGGGTTGCCCGTTCAGCGGCGGTCCGGTCAAGAACGGCACGAAGATCGCCATCGGTGACGCCGAGGTCGGCTTCTGCTGCCCCAACTGCAAGGCCAAGGTCGAGAAGGCCGCTCCCGAGGAGCAGGTCACGATGGTGTTCGGCACGATCGAGAAGGGTTTCGCTCCGCCGGCCAAGTGAGCGGGGGCGGGAACGCCCCGTCGCACGCCACGCCCGCCCGAAATGGGCTAGGGTGGGCGGCCCGGTTTTGAAATACTCCGCCGGGGTCCACGCGGGCCCCGAGTGGAGTTTTTCATGCGCGTCTTCGTCTCGGCGGGCGAGCCCTCGGGTGACCATCATGCCGCGGTCCTCGTGCGCGCCCTCCGGGACCGGCAGCCCGACGTGGAGTGCGTCGGCCTCGGCGGGCCGCAGATGGAGATTGCAGGCTGCCGCCTCGTGGCCGACATGACGCGGCTGGCCGTGATGTGGTTCCTGCGCGTGATCGTCAACATCCACCGCTTCGTCGAGCTCGCCCGCCGCGCCGAGCGCAGCTTCCTCGATGCCCGGCCCGACGTCTGCGTGCTCGTCGACTTCCCCGGCTTCCACTGGTGGCTCGCCTGGCGGGCGAAGCGGCACGGCATCCCGGTCGTGTTCTACTGCCCGCCGCAGGTCTGGGCCTGGGCACAGTGGCGGGTCCGCAAGATGCACCGGCTCGTCGATCGGGTCTTCGCGGCGCTCCCCTTCGAGCACGACTGGTTCGTCGCCCAGGGCCTGCAGAGCACGCTCGTCGGCCATCCGTTCTTCGACGAGCCGGTCATCGTGGCCGGCGGACTGGAGCCGCAGGACACCCGGCCGCTGGTGCTCCTCCTGCCGGGCTCGCGCGGGCAGGAGATCGAGGGCGTGCTCGGCACGCTCCTCAACGCGGCGACGCGTGTTCGCGGCACGGTGCCCGACTGCCGGCTGGCCGTCGGCGCGCTGCACGAGCGGCATGCGCGGCGGATCGAGGAGATGATCGCGGCGCACCCCGCCGCCCCGGCCCTCGGCATCGAGGTGCATGCCGGTCGCACGGCTGAGCTGATCGCCACGGCCAGCGCGGCGATCGCCTGCTCGGGGTCGGTGTCGCTGGAACTGCTCGCCGCCCGGGTGCCGACGGTGATCGTGTACCGCATCGGTGGCCTGGCTTACGTCGTGCAGAGCTGGTTGCGCCGCGCCCGGTTCATCACCCTCGTCAACCTGCTCGCCTGCCGCGATCCGGTGGGGCCGGTGCGTCCCGTCTACCGGCCGCCGGCGACGGTGCCCCGCGCCGATCCCGAGGCCGTCTACCCCGAGTACCTCACCGTCCAGGATCCGGCGCCGGAGGTGGCTGCGCACGTCACGGAGTGGCTCGTCGATCCGGCGGCACGGGCCCACGTCATCGACCGCCTCGAGGCGGTCGCGGCGACCGTGGTGCAGCCCGGGTCGGCCGCGCGGGCCGCTGCGGCCGTGCTGGAGATCGCCCGGCCGGCGGCTCCACGAGCGCTGCGGCCGCGTCGCCGGGCGGCCTGAGGGACGCCCCGTCGGCTTGCGTCGCGGGGGCGTGCGGCGTGAAGATGACCCGTGTACCGATCGACGCCCGAGGAGCAACCGGACGATGCTAGCCGAACCACCGGAGACCGGTGCCGACTGGAGTTTCACCCTCTTCGGCATCCGCGTCCGCGTCTCGGCCTGGTTCTGGGCGGCGGCCGGCCTGCTGGGGTGGAACGTCTGCCAGTCGATTGCCCAGGGCGACCAGCGGATGCTCCTGCAGTTGCTCGTGATCTGGGTCGGCGTGGTGTTCGCTTCGATCCTCGTCCACGAGTTCGGCCATGCGCTCGCCTACCGGTTCTTCGGCCAGGACGCGCGGGTTGTGCTCTACCATTTCGGCGGCCTGGCGATTCCGAGTGCCTGGGGCCGGCACCGGCACCTCCGGCCGGCACAGCGGCTGCTCGTGTCCGCGGCGGGCCCGGTGGCGCAACTGGTTCTTGCCGCGTTGGTTATCACCGGGCTCCGCGCCGCCGGCCTGTTCGTGCCGTTCCCGCTGGAGTCGATCGGCGCCCGGCTCGGCTTCTATGACGGTCGGCCGTTCGCATCTCCCTATGGTTACGCCGTCTGCGACTTCCTCCTCTCCGTCAACATCCTCTGGCCGCTCCTGAACCTCGTGCCGGTGCCGCCGCTCGACGGCGGCCAGATCGTGCGCGAGGGCCTGCTCGCCCTCGACGTCGCCGATGGCCAGCGGATCGCCTCGATCATCGGCGTCGTGGTCGGTGCCGCCGTGGCCGTCTGGGGCTACACGCGAAACGAGCCCTATCTCGGGATCATGTTCGCGCTGCTGGCGGCCTCCTGCTTCCAGTCGCTGTCGGCCGGGCCGCCACCGTGGCGGCGCTGGAATTGACACGGCGCTGCGGGGCCGCCCGATGACCGACCGGTTCGTGGTGCTCGGGGCGAGCAACGTGTCGCGCGGGCTGGCCCGGCTCGCGGCCACGGTCCGGGCCAGAGCCGGTACCCACGCCGCCGGGCCGGCCGACCTGTTCGTGGCCGCGGGGCATGGCCGGGGCTATGCGGTGACGTCGCGGGTCGGCCTGCGCCGGCTCCCCTCGATCCTCGCCAGCGGCCTGTGGCGGGCCCTCGATCGGGAGCAGGTCGCGGCGCCGGCCGCGGTCGTGATGGACGTCGGCAACGAGCTGCTCTACGGCCTTGGCGTCGCGGCGGTGGCGGCGGCGGTGCGTACGGCCGTACTCCGGCTTGCCGACCGCGGCGGCCGGATCGCGATCCTCGGCCTGCCGCTGGCGAGCATCGCCCGGGTCGGGCCGCTCCGCTACCGGCTGATGCGCACGGTCTACGTGCCCGGCTGCCCGCTCACGCTCGGTGCGATCCGCGAGGGGGCGACGTGGCTCGACGAGGAACTCCGCGCGATCGCCGCCGCGGCCGGGGCGACGTTCATCGAGCAGCCCGGCGATTGGTACGGATTCGACGCCCTGCACGTCGCGCGGCCGCGGCTCGACGACCTCTGGCAGCGGGTCGGAGACGCCTGGGCGTTGCCGGCGGCTGCCGACCGGCCACGGGTCACATTCGCCGCATGGGCGGCGGTCGGCACGCGGGCGGCCGAGGTTCGGTCGATCGCCAGGCGGACGCTCCGGACGCCGCAGCCCGCCATGGACCGGCACGGGCTACGGGTGTGGATGTATTGAGACGGCGGCCGACCGCCGGCGACCGGTCACGGCGTTCCCCTCCCGCGGTTGAGCAGCGATCACTTCCGTCTCTTTCCGGCCAGCTCCCGGGCCACCGCGCCAGCCAGTTCGAGCAGCTTCGCGTCCTCGGTGGCCTGCATGTGGCGGTAGCTAAACCGACCTCCGACCAGCGCCTCGGCCCGTTCGTCCAGGTAGCGGCTGGCCCGCGCGGCCAGATCCGCGCCCAGTTTCTTCTCCGCCAGCGCGGTCTCGATGAACAGGACCACCTCGGCCACTTCCATGCCCTCGCGGAACGCCTCGAACCGTTCCGTGGCCACCGGCCCGTCGGGCCCGGGGTAGAGCAGGGCCGCGGTACTTCGCCCGGGCGGGCTGATATTCATTCCCCGCGCAACCGCCAGCGTGGCGTAGCCGCCGACCTTGGTCTTCAAGGGGAACAGGTCCACGCCGAAATCGCACACGCCATCGATCCCCGAACGCACCATCTCCTCACCGATGCCGCGGCACAGCGGCAGCAGCGACTGGTCGTTGAGGTTGCCGCGATACGCATTGGCGAAGGTCAGACGCCGCGGTTGCGGCAGCAGGACCGGCACCCCCCGGCGCTGCGTCGGCCGAGGACAGTAAAAAATGCCGCTGGCATGGCGCACGACCATGTCGTTGATCTTCATGTCCCGACCCCCGCTGTGACTGCCGTAGCTCCACTCGACGCCTGGCCAGCTCCGGGCCACGACGCCGTAGTCTCCGGACACACCCCAGCTCGTGCAGAGGCCGAAGGTCGTGTGCTCCAGCCATCCCCGCGCTTCGACCTTCTTGCGGATCGCTTCGAACACCGGCTGCCAGAATGCCTGCTCGGGATCCTTGACGTTGGCCGGATACAGCGACGTGTATTTGACCTTCTCGACTTTGCCCGTGGCCGGATCGAGCACCGAGACGCTGTCGGGAAGATCCGGCTGGTTCAGCCCGCCGTGGGTGAACGCGGTCAGGCGCAAGGACCGCGGCTCGACCATCGACTTGTCGACCATGTCCAGGTACGTGTCGAAGATCGTGAAATCATGCTTCAAGGAACCGTCCGCCTGCCTGATCCATCTCACCAGCGACTCGGGATTGCTGTCCGGACCGTGGTAGTTCGCCACCAGAAAGGCCTCGGCCTGCCGTGAGTTCACCTCGGCCATCAGCGCCCACGCCTTCCCCATCAGCTCGAAATGCCGATCCGACCAGCGCGGCACGTCATAGTGCCGGGCGACCTGCTCGTCGGAATGAATCAGGAAATTCTGGAGCCGCCAGTCTGCCGGGTCCGGCATCGTGTAGTCGCTCACCTCGACCCGCAGCGGGACGTTCGTGGCCGCGAATCCCACCTCGTCCGGATTCCCCGCGCCGGCCGGCAGATGCTGGCGTGTCAGTTCCTTGCCGTTGACATACACCACCACGCCCCCCCAGTAATCCAGGGAGAAACGGCAGGCGCTGACCTTGGTCGGATCCGCAATCCCGAACCGGCCGCGGGCATAGATCACCGCCGTCTCGTAGGGACGCAGGATGAAGGGCGATTCCTACCCTTCCACCGGGCCGATCAGCCCCGGGACAGGCCACTGCGCCCGCAGCCATGAACCATCGTCAAAGGCCGGATCCGCCCAGTCGGCCGCCGGCTTCGGCGAAAAGAAGGCCGCCGCCGGTTCGGGACCGGGAAGCACTGCTATGTTGCCGGCACCATGGGCCGGATTCGGGCTGCCTGCGGCATTGTAAGCCGTCGACGCCGGGTCCTGCTCTTTCGAAACGCGACCGGGATCCACGTCGTTCATGCCGTACCCGTTGCCCCAGTTGATTCGCTTGCGGCGCAAGACCCCGTCGGCATCCCGCATATGGGATGCGCCTTCCACGTGGAAGTGCCGCCACGAGGTGGCGTTGTTCAGCGCCACAACCGGGCCTGCGTTGGCCCCTGGCTCGGCGCCGCGGGCGCCGTTACCCGTCGTCAGCCAGAGGGTGGTCAGGGCAACGGCACGAAGGAGGGCATGAGTGGCGGCCAACCTGACGGTTCGCTGCATGGCACGAGTCCTTTCGCTGTCTCGTTGAGACGCGATCGACGAATCGTCGGAGAACAGCAGATCCGCGGTTCAGAGCACCGGGAGGGCCGGGAGCGGCGGGCGGGCGGCCGTGGCGGCGGCAAGCGTGCCCACGAGCCGCGTGCAGATCGCCTCGAAATACGGGGCCGCTGCCGGATCGTCGTAGTTGGCCGCCGTCCGCCCGGCGTCGCCGTGTTCGCGGATCGGGATCTGGATCGGCACTTCACCGAGGAACGGAATGTCCATCTCCTGCGCCGTCCGCCGCGCGCCCCCCGTGCCGAAGATGTCGTACCGCTTCCCCGTGTCGGGGCAGACGAAGAAGCTCATGTTCTCCACCATGCCGAGGAGCGGGATGTTGACCTTGCGGAACATCGCGATCGCCTTCGTGGCATCGAGCAGGGCCACGTCCTGCGGCGTGCAGACCACCACCGCCCCGGTCAGCGGCAGCACCTGCGAGAGCGTCAGCGCGATGTCCCCCGTGCCCGGCGGCATGTCGATGATCAGATAGTCGAGCGGCCCCCAGCGGGTGTCGCGGAGCATCTGCGTGATCGCCCCGTGGAGCATCGGCCCGCGCCACACCACCGCCTCGCCCGCCGGCACGAGATACCCCATCGACATCGTCGGCATCCGGCTGCGGCCGACGTCGAGCCACTGGGGGACGATCTTCCCTTCCTCGATCTGCGGCCGTCCCGAGAGGCCGAGCAGGTGGGGAACGCTCGGCCCGTAGACGTCGGCGTCGAGGAGCCCGGTGCGGCTCCCCGCCCGGGCGAGGCCGATGGCGATCGAGGCGGCGATCGTGCTCTTGCCCACGCCCCCCTTGCCAGAGCCGACGGCGATCACGCTCTTGGCCTCGAGGCCGATCTGGCCGAGTTTCGGCGCCGGCCGGTCGTGCGGGACGATCGTCACCGTCACCTGCGGCACCGCGGGAAACCGGCTGCGCAGGAGGTCCTCGATCCGGCCGCGGGTCGCCGGCCAGAGGATCGCGGAGTGCGTCGTGAGCCCGATCGTGACGGCAATCGTCGTCGGGTCGGCGGCGACCGACACGATCTGCCCCATCTCGGGCAGCGGCCGACCCGACTCGGGATCGGCGATTTCGCCGAGCAGGCCGCGGACGGCGGATTCGCTCACGGCACTGCTCATCGCACACCCGCCATGGGAACGCCGGCCGGTTCACGTGGATCGGCGCGGACCTCCGTCGCGGGCAGATCGCCGCCGGAGACGACGTTGCCGGCCGTCCGCGTCCGGGCGACGAGCCCGCCCGGCGCCAGCGCGACGCCGATGACCGCGACGAGGCAGGCGAGCATCGCCAGCCCTGCGGCCAGACCACCATCCGCCTGCACGCCCCGTTTCGACGACTTGAAGTACATCGCCGCGATGATCCGCAGGTAATACGCGGCGGCGATCGCGGCGTTGAGCACCAGCACGACCGCCAGGCCGACGAACCATGCCCGCCGGCTGCCGGTGACGAGCGGCGCGTTCCAATCGACCGCCAGGCTGGCCGTCGCCAGAGACAGCTTGCCCCAGAAGCCGGGAAACGGCGGGATGCCGGCCAGCGAAAGGAGGAATGCCGCGATCGCGAACGCGGCCACCGGGTTGGTCGATGCCAGGCCGTCGAGATCGTCGACGGTCGCGATCTCCTCGCGCGGCGGCCGCGGGCCGCTGTCGGCGGTCCACTCGGGCCAGCGGTGGCCGAGGTAGGCGATGGCGCCGAAGATGCCGATCGTGGCCAGGGCGTAGGTGGACAGATAGAAGAGCGTGGCGGACATGCCCCCCATCCGCGCCACCCAGCCGGCGTCGAGGCCGCCGACGTCGCCGAGCGGCTGACCGGCCCGGGCCGCCGCCCCAGCGGCGGCGGCGGCGATGCCGACGAGCAGGTAGCCGGCATGGGCGATCGACGAGCAGGCCAGGAGCCGGCGCAGGTTCCGCTGCCCGAGGGCCATCACGTTGCCCACGGTCATCGTGACCGCGGCGAGGACGGCGGTGAGCTGCCAGAGGATGTCGAGCCAGGCGACGGCCGTCGTGCCCGACGGCTGCCCGGCCTGCTCGGGGGCGATGCCGAGCGCCAGCACCCGTGCCAGGATGATGATCCCCGCCACCTTCGGCAGCGTGGAGAGGAGGGCGGCGTTGCCGGGGCTCGTCCCTTCATAGACGTCCGGCGCGTAGAAGTGCATCGGCACCGCCGCCAGCCGGAAGGCGGCACCGACCAACGCCATCCCGATGGCCGCCGGCAGGAGTGGCATCACGCTCCCCGCAGTGCCGTCAACGCCGCGGATCCGCTCCGCGATCGTCGCCAGGCTCGTCGAGCCGCCGATGCCGTACAGGCAGACCAGCGCGTAGAGGAAGAACGCCGAGGCGACGAGCGACAGGAAGAAATACTTGAGGCCCGCCTCCTGGCCATGGGCATCGGTCCGCTTCAGGCCGAGGAGGATGTAGGTCGGAATCGACACCAGCTCGAGCCCCGCGAACAGGAGCACGAGATCACCAGCGACACCGACGAGCGACAGGCCGGCGAGCATCACGAGGAACGTCCCGGCCTCCTCGCAGGTGCCGCCGCGCCGCAGGCTCGGGCCGCGACTCACGGCCGCGGAAAACAGGTCGCCCGCCTGGACGAGCGCCAGCAGGGCCCCGAGGCCGAGCACCGTCCAGCGGTTGAAGGTCGAGAACGCGTCGAGGATGACGCCGCCGGAGGCGATCGAACCGCCGGTCGCCGGCCCGCCACCGGCCAGGACCGCCGCCCCTGCGATGCCTGCCAGGGCCACGAGCCAGCCGGACCGCAGGCCGAGGAAGGAGGCGCCGAGCCAGGCCACGAGCGCCGCCGCCACGAGGGCGATCTCCGGGGCGAGCAGGGTGAACGACAGGGACGACGTGGGATTCATGCGCGAGCCTTCAGGGGGCGTGGGCGACCTGGTCGGAGGGGGTGGCGGCCTGCATGCGGGCCGCGAACGCGTTGGCCGCGGCCCGCGTGGTCGCCCGCAGGGCCGGCGCCGCCGGAGCGAGGAACGTGGCCGGCGTGAGGCCGATCCAGACCACGAACACCGCCAGCGGCAGGAGGGCGGCGAGCTCGTGCCAGCGCAGGTCGCAGCGGTCGGTCGCAGCGACGGCTGCGTGGCCGTTCCCATGACTAAGGCCACCGTGCCCATGCCCGCCGTGGCCGCTGGCGGCATGCCCGGTGTCGTGCCCGTGGCCTGCCGCTCGGGGGGGCTCGCGGGACGGCCCGAAGCAGACCCGCTCCAGTGCCCAGAGCATGTACCAGGCGCCGAGCACCACGCCGAGCACCGCCGCGACGGCCATGCCGAGGTAGGCGGTGGCGTAGGCCGGAGCAACGCCCGACCAGGCCCGCTGGAACGAGCCGGCGAGGATGAGGAACTCGCCGACGAAGCCGTTGAGGCCGGGAAGGCCGATGCTCGAGAAGGTGAAGAGGACGAACAGCACCGTGAGCCACGGCGCCCGCGAGGCGATGCCGCCGAGGTTGGCGATCGAGCGGGTGTGGAACCGTTCGTAGATCATCCCCACGATGGCGAACAGCCCGGCCGAGGAGAGGCCGTGGTTCACGAGCTGGAGGTTGGCCCCCTCGACGGCCACGGGCGTGAGCGCGAACAGGCCCATGACGATGTAGCCCATGTGGCTTACCGACGAGTAAGCGATGAGCCGCTTGAGGTCGGTCTGGACGAGGGCGACGAGCGCGCCGTAGAGGATGCCCGCCACGCCGAGGCCGAACAGCCAGGGGGCGGCCGCCGCGGTCGCTTCCGGGAGCATCGGCAGCGAGAACCGCAGGAAGCCGTAGATGCCGATCTTGAGGAGCACGCCGGCGAGATCGACGCTGCCGCCGGTCGGCGCCTCGACGTGTGCCAGCGGGAGCCAGGTGTGCAGCGGCACGATCGGCACCTTGACCGCGAATCCGGCGAGGAGCGCGAGGAACACGACCATCTGCAGCCAGCCCGCCTCGGCCGTCATCGGTAGCGGGTGCTGACGCAGCACGCTGGTGAGCGTGGCGATGTCGAAGGAGATCGTCCCGGTGTGGGAGGCGGCCCAGAGGACGATCGCCAGCAGGCCGAGGAACGTGAGCACGCTCCCGGTCAGCGTGTAGACGAAGAACTTCACCGCCGCCCGGCGGCGCTCCTCGTGCCCCCAGATGCCGATCAGGAAGAACAGCGGCACGAGGGTGAACTCGAAGAACACGTAGAACAGGATCACATCGCGGGCGGCGAACACGCCGAGCATCGCCGCCTCGAGGACGAGGAGCAGGACATAGAAGCCCACGGGCCGGTCGGTGATGGCGTCCCAGCTGACGAACACCGCCGTCACCGAGAGAAGCGCCCCGAGGCCGAACATCCAGATGGAGAGGCCGTCGAGGCCGAGGGAGAAGCGGACGTCGAAGGGGGACTCGACGAGCCAGGGCAGGGAGACCTCGGCGAACGGCTGCCCTGCGATGAACCCCGGGTCGGCGAGGGCGCGGAGGATCAGCCAGCCGGCGAGCACCAGCGTCACCACGGTCGTCACGGCGGCGCTTTGTCGCACCGCGCCGCGACCTCGGCCGCCGAGCAGCCAGGCGGCCAGACCACCCACGAGCGGCGCGGCGATGACCAGCAGCAGGTGCAGGCCGGGGGAGAAGTCGTTCATCGGCGGCGGGTCACTTTCTTGTCGATCGTGTCGATGCGGGGCGTGTCACGGGTCAGCAGATGCCCCACCACAGCCCGAGGACGACGAGGAGCGTCCCCAGCACGGCGGCGAGGGCATACCGCTGGAGAAGTCCGGACTGCAGGTGCCGCACGGCGGCGCCGACGGCGACGGGGATATGGCCGATGCCGTCGACCAGACCGTCCACGAAGCCCCGGTCGCAGGCGGCGGCCACTCCCGCCAGCAGTTTGAGCGGCGTCACGACCAACGCCCCGTAGAACTCGTCGATGTAGAAGCGGTTGGCGAACAGCGTGCCGAGCGGACCGAGGAACCGCTCCATCTGCGGGCCGTCGCTGCGCCGGCCGAGGTGCCCGACCGCCGCCACGGCGATGCCCAGCGCTGCCGCCAGGGTTCCCTGGAGGGCGAGGTCAAGGTGAAAGGCGTGCGGGACCGCGCTGGCCGCGATGGCCGGCATGGTGAACGACGGGGTGGAGGCGAGGAAGTCGGCGAGCCCGTGCGTCGTGAACAGCCACCAGCCGATCAGCGCCGAGGGAACGGCGAGGAGCATGAGCGGAACCGTCATCACGGGCGGCGATTCATGGGCATGATGACCGGCCTCCTCCGGCACCCGTGTCGGGCCGGTGAAGGTCATGAACAGGGCGCGGAAGGTGTAGAAGGCGGTCAGGCCCGCGGTCACGAGCGACATCCAGAACAGGACGCGCCACGTCTGCGGCCGATCGAGCCCGGCCCGGGACGCCGCCGGCACCGGCTCGCGCAGGACGGCTTGGTGGACCGGGATGCCCCGGCCCGCATGGTCGCCGTCGCCCGGCGTCGCCTCGTGGTGTCCGGCGTGAAGGTCTGCCCAGCCCCGGGCATGGACCGCGGCGAGGATCTCATCCTTGCTGAAAAAGCCGGCGAACGGCGGCACGCCGCCGAGCGCCAGCGCCCCGACGAGGAACGTCGCCGCCGTCACGGGCATGATCCGGCGCAGGCCGCCGAACCGGCGCATGTCGATCACGCCCCCCATGGCGTGCATCACCGAGCCGGCGCCGAGAAACAACAGCGCCTTGAAGAAGGCATGGGTCACGAGGTGGAAGATGGCAGCCGTGAACCCGAGCAGCGTGCCGGTGCCGAGGGCGACGAACATGTAGCCGAGCTGGCTGATCGTGGAGTAGGCAAGGACCCGCTTGAGGTCGTTCTGCACCGTGCCGATCAGGGCCGCCACCAGCGCCGTCGTCGCCCCGACCACCGACACCGCCGCGAGCGCGTCCGGGCAGCCGACGAACAAGGGCGCGCAGCGGGCCACGAGGTACACGCCGGCGGTGACCATCGTGGCCGCGTGGATCAGGGCGCTGGCGGGCGTCGGGCCCTCCATCGCGTCGGGCAGCCAGACGTGGAGCGGCAACTGGGCGCTCTTGCCGCAGGCGGCGAGGAGCAGGAGCAGGCAGATGGCCGTGCCCACCGCGCCGCCGACGTAGCCGGCGGCGTCGGCGAGTCGCACCTGCCCGAGGATTCCGGGAATGATCGTGTCGCCGGCCCCCACGGTGTCGTGGAAGTTCAGCGTGCCGTAGGTCATCCAGAGCAGGAACGTGGCGACGGCGAGGCCGAAGTCGCCGACACGATTGACGAGGAACGCCTTCTTCGCGGCCTTCGCCGCCTCAGGCTTCGTGAACCAGAAGCCGATCAGCAGGTAGCTGCAGGCGCCCACGGCCTCCCAGAAGACGTAGACGAGGAGGAAGTTGCTGGCCGCGACGAGCATCGTCATCGAGAACACGAACATCGCCACGAGGGCGAAGAACCGGGGATAGCCTGGGTCGTCGTGCATGTAGCCGATCGAGTAGATCGCCACCAGCAGGCCGACGCCGGTGATGATCACCAGCAGCGTGGCCGTCAGCGGGTCGAGCCGGAGGGCGATCGGGATCGAGAATCGGCCCACGGCATCCCGTGCCGCCGTGTCGGTGGCGACCGGGTCGGCGGCTGCCGAGGCTCCGTCGTCGATCGTCGCCCACTGCCAGAGGGTGGTGACCATCTCGACGGGGCGGGCCATCGCGCCGCCGGCGACGGGGGCGCCGTCCCCGTTCCTGCCGCGGCCGACGTCGCCGACGAGAGAGCCGAGGAGCAGCGCGGCGCTGACCGCCGACGCGGCGATGCCGGCCACTGCCGGCAGGTGCGCCTGGCCACGGAGCAGGCGGCCAAGGGCCACCGTGAGCAGGGCGCCGACGAGCGGCAGCAGCGGAACGAGCACCAGAAGCGTGGCGGCAGAGATGGAGTCGGGCATGATTGGGTGACGGGGTTCCGGGGCCGGGGGTGGCCGGGTCAGACGTGCTCGCGCTCCAGGGCCTCGTCCTCGTCGGCCGGGGGCCGGATGCCGGCCGGGGTGAGCCGGGGGAACTTTGGCGGCTCGACATCGACCGCCGGCAGCTCATGGTCGACGAACCGGCGCCGGCCCTGCTCGCGCAGCGACTGCCAGGCGGCGGCGTCGAGCCGCCCGGTGCGGGCGTACGCCTGAAGGACGAACACCAGCGCCACGGCCGCCTCGCAGGCGGCGACCGTGAGGACGAGGATCACGAGCACCTGGCCACCGAAGTCGCCATGCCGGCGGCTCCAGGCCACGAGGCTCACCGAGATTCCCTGCAGCATCAGTTCTGCCGAGAGGAACATCACGATCAGGTTGCGGCGGGCGAGGATCCCCACGAGCCCGAGGGCGAAGAGGATCGCCCCGACCAGCAGGGCATTTTCCACCAGTGCGGTCCCGGTCATGCGACGGTCCCCCGACCCCGATCGGCGGCCTGCGATGCCGCGGCCTCGGACCCACGGGCGACCATGGCGATCGCGCCGATGAGGGCGACGAGCAGGAGCACGCCCGCTGCCTCGACGGCGAGCAGGTGGCGGCCGAAGAGTTCTGCACCGAGCCGGGCGACATGGTCGCGGGCGAGCGGGTCGGCAGCAGATTCGACGCCCGGTGCGTTGGCGGCCGGCGGCGCGGTCGGACCGCCGGCGGCATCGCCGGCAGGTGTGTCGCCGGCAAGCGCCGCGGCCCTCGAGGGCACCTTGCAGCACGCGGCCGGCTCGGCGGACAGCCGGCCGATCGACAGCGAGAGCAGGCCGAGGAGCACGGCCCCCGCCACGGCCGACAACAGCGGCTCGTTCGACACCCGGTCGTAGGGGGCGAGGCCGGCAGGCTGGGCGAGCATGAGGACGAACAGGAACATCACGAGGATCGCCCCGGCATAGACGACGATCGTGGCCACGCCGAGGAACTGCGCCCCGAGCACGAGCAGCACGCCGGCCACGCCGGCGAGCGACAGCGCGAACCAGATCGCCGCGTAGACCGGCGACCGGGAGACGATCGTCGCCGCCGCGGAGACGACGGCGACGAGCGAGACGACGAGAAACACGGCCTCCTCGCCGACACTGCCGAGACGGCGTCCGGTGAGGATGAAGCCGGCGAGGGCGGCGACGCCGAGAAGCGTGCCGATCCAACGGGCCGCCGCCCGCTCGGCGCCGCGCGGCAGCAGCATCCACAGGCTGAGCGCGGTCGCGGCGACGGTGCCGGCGAGCAGGAGTCCGTCGTCGATGGGGAACAGGGAGGCGATCACAACGCGCCTCCCAGTTCCATCGACTTCATCGGCTCGGCATCCTTGGTCATGTCGTAGACGCCGAGCAGCTTCTCCTTGTCGAAGATCATCTCCTCGCGGCTCCGGCCGGTGAGGTCGAGGAGGCTGGTGAGCTCGATCGCATCGACCGGGCAGGCCTCCTCGCACATCCCGCAGAAGATGCACCGCAGTTCGTCGATCTGGAAGCTCTCCGGATACTTCTCCCGGTCCGGCCACGGGCTTTCCGTGGCCACGATGTCGATGCAGTGGGCCGGGCAGGCGGTGGCGCAGAGGAAGCAGGCCACGCACTTCACCCGCCCCTCGGCGTCGCGGTTGAGCCGGTGGACGCCGCGGTAGATGAGCGGGTTGCCCACCGTGGGCCGCTGCTCCGGGAAGCTGACCGTGACCTTCGGGCTGACCAGATGCCGGGCCGTCGTGGTCAGGCCCTGGATAAAGAGCGGGAGGTAGAGCCGCTCGGCCAGGCCCAGCGGCTTCTCCTCCAGCCACGAGATGGCGGGGTCGGTGGGCTGCATGTCAGGTCTCCACGAGTTCGTGTTCGATGTCGAGAGGACCGGTGGCCCGGATCGGCCGGTTGTCGGTGCCCGACGGCGTGAGCAGGCCGGCCGCGATCCAGCCGAGGAAGAACACGCCCCACGGCGCCGCGAGGGCGACGCCCTGGGCGAGCCCGGGGCCGAGGGCCGCCACGAGCTGCGGCCGAAACTCCTCGATCGTCGCCACGGTCACGAGGTTCGCCAGTCCCAGCGGCAGCATCACCTTCCAGGCGAGGTTCATCAGCTGGTCGAAGCGGAACCGGGGCCAGCTCCAACGGACGAGCATGAAGAACAGGATCACGGCGAGGATCTTGGCGGACAGGACACCGAAGCGGATCAGGCACTGCAGCCAGGTGATGTTCTGGTCCGCGCCGGTCAGACCCCACAGGTGCCAGCCGCCGAGGAACATGATCACGATCAGGAACGCGGCCGTGACCATGTGGAGGAACTCGGCCACGAGGAACAGGAGGAGCTTGATGCCGGAATACTCGGTGTGATAGCCGCCCACCAGTTCCTGTTCGGCCTCGGGGAGGTCGAAGGGGAGCCGGGCCGCCTCCGCGAAGCTCGCCACGAGAAACACGACGAATCCCAGCGGCTGGGCGAAGGCGTACCAGATGCCGCTCTCCGCCTGGGCATTCATGATCGCGTCGAGCTTGAGCGACCCCGCCGCCAGGACGACGCCGAGCAGGCCGAGGCCGAGCGGGATCTCGTAGGCCACGAGCTGGGCGCTCGACCGCAGGCCGCCGAGGAACCCATACTTGTTGTTGCTCGCCCAGCCGCCGAGGAGCACGCCGTAGACGGCGATGCTCGACAGCGCGAACACCCAGAGCACGCCGACGTCGAGGCCCGGGGCGACGAGGAACGGCACCGGATCCGGGAGGCCGGCGATGCCGAGCGGCGGCAGGACGCTGCCAAAGGGAATCGCCGCAAAGATCGCCAGCGAGGCGGCGAGGATCACCAGCGGCGCCGCCGTATACAGGACGCGGTCCACGTGCCGGGGCGTGAAGTCCTCCTTGAGGATGATCTTCAGCCCGTCGGCGAGCGGCTGGCCGAGGCCGAAGAGCCGGATCTTCGTCAGCGGGATGCCGACACGGTTCGGCCCCTTTCTGTCCTGCACCCAGGCCGCCATCCAGCGCTCGACGAGCACGAGGTAGGCGGCCGCCGTCATCAGGCCGCCGACGAGGAGGCCGATCTTCACGAGCGCGGCGAGCGTTTCAGGGGAGGGGAGGAGGCCCATGGCGGCTCAGGCGAGTTGGAGGATGCGGAGATCGACGCCCGACTCCGGCACGTCGCCGGCGAGGGCCGCCAGCGCTGCCGTCGAGGCGGCGAGTTGGCGGCGGACGGCGTCGGGGTCGTAAAGACCCTGCCGGCCGAGCATGTTCCAGTACAGCCGCCCCTCCGGCCAGACGCCGGCCGGGGCGCGGATCGCCTGCCGGAACGACTGGGCGCGGTGGGCGACGTTGACCCACGTGCCGGCCCGCTCGGCGAAGCCCGCGGCCGGAAGCCGCCAGGTGGCCAGCCGGGCCAGTGGCGAATCGAACAGGTCCTGGACGACGAGGCAGCGCAGGTCGGCGAACGGGGCCGCGCCGGCGTCGTCGATCCACGGGCTGGGATAGCCGGCGCTAATCCAGGCGGCGTCGGCGTTGCCCGTGGAGACGTGCCGCACGAGGTCGTCCCAGGTCTGCCCCCCGGCGCCGTAGGCACCGAGCACCGCCTCGACGCCGTGCCGGTTGGGGCACTTCTCGGCCCGGATCGTGAACCCGCCGGGGAACGTCTCGTCGCTGCCTGTCAGGGGCACGCGGCCAACGGCGAGGAACGCCCCGGGGTCGATCGAGCGGGCGACGGCGCAGAGCATCCACGCCTCCTCGACCGTGAGCATCGGTGACACGGCGACGGCCAGCCGGCCGGCCTTCTTCAGGTCGTCCCGCATGCCGCTGACGACGTCGGACCACTCCACCGGCAGATACTCCGTGCCGCCCGGCGCCGCATCGCGCCGACCGGCGGCCAGCAGCCGGGAGGCGTCGTGAAGGTGGTGCCAGCCGTAGCGGCCGTCGTCGCACATCCACCAGCCGTTGACGTGCGGATTCTCCCGGGGCTTGAGCCGGTAGACGGTGTCCTGGTTGTGCTCGGTGTGGATCGAGCAGCCGGCGGCGCAGCCGCCGCAGACGTTGGCCTCGCGCTTCAGGAACCAGACCCGCTGCTGGTAGAGGAAGTCCTTGTCGCCGAGCGCCCCCACCGGGCACAGGTCGACGACGTTGCCGGCGAGTTTGTTGGAGAGCGGCTGGCCGGGGAAGACGTCGATTTCCTCCTTGGCGCCGCGCGACGTGACCATCAGCTCGGCCGTGCCGGAGATCTCGCGGGTGAACCGCACGCAGCGGGTACACATGATGCAGCGGTCGACGAACAGCGTGACCGTCGGCCCGACGTCGCGCTTCCGGCTGTGGAAGGGCTGGATGTCGGCCCGGCGCTCCGGCTGGCCGTGCTGGAAGTGGTAGTCCTGGAGCAGGCACTCCCCCGCCTTGTCGCAGATCGGGCAGTCGATCGGGTGGTCGATGAGCAGCGCCTCCTCGACCCGGGCCCGGCTGGCCTTCACCGTCTCGCTCTCGGTGACGATCACCGTGCCGTCCTTGACCGGCGTCTGGCAGCCCGGCACGAGCTTCGGCACCATCGTCACCTTGCCGGTGGCGGCGTCCCGCTGGCCGGTTTCGATGAGGCACATCCGGCAGCTGGCAACGACCGACAGCCCCGGGTGCCAGCAGTAGTGCGGGATCTCCTTGCCGGCCCGGCGGGCGGCCTCGATGCAATTGAGCCGCTCGTCGGCCCCGATCTCGATCTCCTGTCCATCGACGATGACGACCGGCATCAGTGCGCTCCCACGATCGCGAGGGCCGGGACGGGATCGGTGACCATCCAGCCCGAGGGATTGGTCCGCTTGATGTACTCTTCGAACTCGCCGCGGAACTTCTTGATGGCGTTCTTCATCGGCCAGGCGGCGCCGTCGGCAAGGCCGCAGATCGTGCTCCCCGGCATCATGCCCATCGTGTTCCCCAGTTCGAGCAGGATGTCGAGGTCCCTGAGCCGCCCCTTGCCGGCCCGGATCCGTTCCAGGATCCGCAGCGACCAACTCGTCCCCTCGCGACAGGGCGTGCACTGGCCGCACGACTCGTGGGCGAAGAACCGGGCCGAGTTGTGGAGGACGTCCACGATGCTCGTCTGGTCGTCGATGACGACCACGGCCGCAGTTCCCAGGCCGAGGCAGCCGACCCGGCCGGGACCGGCGAAGTCGAGCGGCGTGTCGAGCTCGCTCTCCGTCATCAGGCCCATCGAGATCCCGCCGGGAATCACCGCCTTGGCCTTCCGCCCCTTCCAGACGCCGCCGCCGTGGACGTCGATCAGTTCCCGGGCCGTGATTCCCAGGGGAGCCTCGTAGCAGCCGGGCCGCTCGACGTGGCCCGACAGGCAGTAGAGTTTGGGGCCGAAGGAGCCGGGGTCGCGCGGGTTCGTGGGATCGGGCGGCACGCCGATCGACTTGAACCAATCGACGCCGCGCCGGGCGATCTGCGTCACGCAGGCCATCGTCTCGATGTTATTGACGACCGTCGGCTTGCGGAACAGCCCCTCGATCGCCGGGAAGGGCGGCTTGATCCGCGGCCAGGCCCGCTTGCCCTCCAGGCTTTCGATGAGCCCGGTCTCCTCGCCGCAGATGTAGGCGGCGGCGCCGCGGTGCAGGTAGAGGTCGAGGGAGAAGCCGCTGCCGCGGATGTTCTTCCCCAGATAGCCGGCCGCGTAGGCCTCGTCGATCGCCCCCTGGAGCCGGTGCCAGCTCCGCGGATACTCGTACCGCAGGTAGATGTAGGCCGTCGTGGCTCGCGTGGCGAACGAGGAGAGGATGATCCCCTCGATCACCTGGTGCGGGTCGTCCTCCATCAGGATCCGGTTGTTGAACGTCCCCGGCTCGCTCTCGTCGGCGTTGACGCACAGGTAGATCGGTCCGGGATGATCCTTGGGGAGGAACGTCCACTTCAGCCCCGTCGGGAAGCCGGCGCCGCCGCGGCCGCGCAGCCCCGAAGACTTCACCATCTCGATCACGTCCGCCGGCTGCTTGCCGGCGAGCGTGGCCTCGAGCGGCGCGTAGCCGCCGCGGGCTCTGTAGCTGGCGATCGTGTGGCCATCGGGAACGCCGACGGCCTCGAGCAGGACGGGCTGAAACGGTGGCATGGTCAGGTGGCCCTCTCCCGCGGCTTGCCGAGCTCCGCCGCGGCGGTCTCGGGAGTCATGTTTCGGAGCAGGTCGTCGTTGGCGAGGATGCAGGGGGCGAAGTCGCACGCCCCGAGGCACTCCGCCGGCTCGATCGTCAGGCTGCCGTCGGCCGTCGTCCCGTAGGGCTCGACGCCGTGCTGCTTGCAGAGCGCGTCGAGGAGTTGGTCGCCGCCGCGCAGGGCGCACGACAGCGACCGGCAGACGAAGGCCCGCACCTGCCCGTGCGGCTTCTCCTGGTGGAAGAACTGGTAGAAGGTGAGCGTGTCCTGGACCTCCGCCGGCGCCAGCCCGAGGAGGGCGGCGATCTCGGCGACCGCGCCGAGCGGCACATGGCGAAGCGCGGCGTTGACGATGTGGAGCGCCGGCAGCGTCAGCGCGCGGCGGTTCGGATAGCGGGGCGCCAGGTCCTCGATCTGGGCCACCATCTCGTCAGTGAGGTAACTGCGGCCTGGTGCGATCATGGGGTGGGTGTGGTTGGTTGCTGGGGCGCGGCTGCCCCACCGGGCTGTCGAGGCGTTGTTGCCGGGCCCGGCCGGGGCTGCCCGTGCCGTCTCGCCGGACGTTCGCTGCGGCCATCCTGGCCTGCGGTCACTCGATGCTGGCTGCGCTTCGCCATCCTGGCTGCGCTGGCCAGCAACGCCGTCTCACCGGCACGGGCAGCCCCGGCCTGACGGGACCAGGGAAGACAGGGCGTCATCGGTCGAGCTCCGCGGCGATGATGTTCAGGCTGCCGAGCACGGCCACCACGTCGGAGAGCGTGTGGCCGCGGATGAGGTGCGGGAAGAGGGCGAAGTGCAGGACCGACGGCGGCCGGCAACGCGCCCGGTAGGCACATTCCCCCCCGTCGCCGACGAGGTAGAAGCCGAGCTCGCCGTTGGGGGCCTCGATCGCCGCGTACGACTCGGCACAGGGGACCTCGAAGCCGCGGTTGCTCATCGAGAGCTCGAAGTGCGAGATCGTCCCCTCGATCGTCGAGTACACCTGCCGCTTGCCCGGCAGGGCCGTCCGCTCGCCGATGGCGACGTCCACCGGGCCCGCCGGCAGGCTCTCCAGCGCCTGGGAGACGATCTTCAGGCTCTCGCGCATCTCCTGCATCCGCACCAGGTATCGGGCGTAGCAGTCGCCGGCCGAGGCGCAGCAGACCTGGAAGTCGTAGTCGGCGTAGGCCAGATAGGGCTCGTCCTTGCGCAGGTCGCGGGTCACGCCGCTGGCCCGGGCCACCGGGCCGCTGGCGCCGCCGGCGATCGCCTCCGCGCGGGACAGCACGCCCACGCCCCGCGTCCGGTCGACGAAGATCCGGTTGCGGGTCAGGAGCCGCTCCATGTCGTTGAGCGTCTTGGGGAAGGTGCGGATGAAGGTCCGGATTTTCTCGATCACCAGCGGCGTGAAGTCGTGCGACACGCCGCCGACGCGGGTGTAGCTGTTGGTGAACCGGGCCCCGCACAGCGTCTCGAAAATGTCGTAGATCACCTCGCGCTGGTAGAAGCCGTAGAGGAAGAAGGTGAACGCCCCCGTGTCGAGGCCGACGGCGCCGTTGCAGAGCAGGTGGTCGCTGATCCGGGCGAGCTCCGCGACGATCGTGCGGATCACGCGGCAGCGCGGCGTGAGCTCGATGCCGAGGAGCGTCTCCACCGCGTGGTGCCAGGCGACGTTGTTGGCCATCGGCGAGATGTAGTTCATCCGGTCGGTGACCGTGACGTACTGGTTGAACGTCAGGTGCTCGCCGATCTTCTCGAAGCCGGAGTGCAGGTAGCCCATCTCCGGCATGGCGTCGACCACCCGCTCCCCCTCCAGCTTGAGGACGAGCCGCAGGGTGGTGTGGGTCGCCGGATGCTGGGGGCCGAAGTTGAGCGTCCAGGTGTAGTCCTCGGACCGCGTGCCGGTACGCGGCGCGGGATCGAGCACGGGTTCGGCGCTGGGGGCGATGGACATGGTTCGGTGGGGGTGTGACCGGGTCGGCGGTCGGTGCGGGGTCAGCTGTGGTCGCGGGTGATGACGGGGAAATTGTGCCGCTCGCCGCGGCCCTGGAGCGGATAGTCCTTGCGGAGCGGATGGGCCGTGAACTCCTCCGGCATCACCAGCCGGCGCAGGTCGGGATGGCCGACGAAGCGGATGCCGAACATGTCCCAGACCTCGCGCTCCAGCCAGTTGGCTCCTTCCCAGAGCGGCACCACGCTGGCGACCGTCGGATCGGGGTCGTCGAGGTACACGCGGACGGTCAGCCGGCGGTTCGTGGCCGTGGAGGCGAGCAGGTAGACGAGGCCGTAGCGATGGCGGGCGCCGCGGTACTCGAGGTAATCGACGCAGGTCACGTCCACGAGCAGGTCGAAGCCCTGCTGACGGAGGAGCCGCAGCGCGTCGAGCGTCTCCGGGGCGGGAACCACGACCCGCGTCTGACCGCGGAACGTGTCGGTCTCGAGCGGACCGAAGCGGGCGGTCAGTTCGGCGATCGCATCGTCAACCGGAGGGGTGTGGCTGGTCATGGGCATGAGGGAGCGGGCGTGAGGCTGCGGGTCAGCCCCCCGAGGAGGAGGCGAGTTGGCGCTGCAGGACCGGGTTGCGGGCGGCGTCGAGCGGCACGGGGCCCGCCGCCTCCACCAACGCCCGCTTGCGGAACTGTCGGCTGGCGGTGTCGAACTCGCGGCCCGTGATCGTGCCCTCCGCCTGGATCTTGTCCTGGAGGTCGATGATCGCCTGGATGAGCTGCTCGGGCCGCGGCGGGCAGCCGGGGACGTACATGTCGACGGGGATGAAGCGGTCGATCCCCTGCACCACGGCGTAGGTGTCGAAGACGCCGCCTGTGCTGGCGCAGGCCCCCATCGAGATGCACCACTTGGGTTCGTGCATCTGCTGCCAGATCCGCTGCAGCACGGGGAGCATCTTCATCACCACCCGGCCGGCCACGATCATCAGGTCGCACTGCCGCGGGCTGAAGCGGAACACCTCGGCGCCGAACCGGGCCAGGTCGTGCTTGCTCGCCCCGGTGGCCATCAGCTCGATGCCACAGCAGGCCGTCGCGAACGGCATCGGCCAGAGGCTGTTCTTCCGGCACCAGTTGGCCAGCGAGTCGAGCCGGCTCACCACGACATTTTCTGGAAGTTCTAGTTTTCCTCTTGAAAAGCCCTCCCTGGCCTTTTCAATCTCGATCGACCGATGGGAACGCTGAGGGTTCCCATGGTCGATGGGCATCGCATCCGGCGATGCCGCAGTGCTCTTCAACGCCATCGGAACACCCCCTTCCGCCAGTCATAGGCGAACCCGACCACGACCAGGGCCACGAACAGCATCGCGCCGCCGAACACGAGCCCCCGGGACGAGACGAGCCCCCCGGCGACGGCGGCGTCGATGCCCGCCGGCGACCGGCTGGCCACCGCCCACGGGTAGAGGAACAGCAGTTCCACGTCGAACACGAGGAACGTGATCGCCACGAGATGGAAGCGGACGTCGAACCGGCGTCGGGTGTCGTGGACCGGGTCCATGCCGCTCTCGTAGGGCATCTCCTTGACCGCCCCCGACCGGCGCGGGCCGATCAGTTGGGCGAACACGAGGAGGCCGACCGAGACCGCGGCCGCGATGGCGACGAACAACAGGACTGGCAGGATGGCATCCATGACGTGCAGCCCCGCCAGGCGGGGTGCCCTCGCTCGGGTGCGAACCGCGAAATTCGGCCGCAGGAATCGACTTCGTGAAATTCGTCACGAAGTCGGCCCCAAAAAAAGCCGGTGCCCATCCGGGGCTCCCGGCCAATCGTTACGACCCCTATCGTTATACAGCGGGCGGCCGCCGGCGACGAGTCGGAATGCTTTTTCCCGGGCGCGAGGCGGAAACCGTCCTTCCCGCGGGCCGCGGGGGGGTCAGCCGCAGCGGGCGAGATGGCCGCGGATCAGCGCGAGGTGCGCGGGATGGCGGCGGCCCAGTTCCGCCTCCAGACGGCCCAGTGCCAGGCCGTAATGATTGACCCGGAACAGGCCGACCTTCACGAACGGCACGCCGGCCGCGAGCAGTCGCCACCAGACCAGTTCACTGGGGTTGTGCGTGCCGCGACGCCCCTTTTTCAGCAGTCGCCAGGCCTGGCGCGGGGCGGCGAGGGAAATGTGTGGCAGGAGTTCGCCGAGTGCGATGCGGCCGGCATGGCGGGCGTCGTAGAGGGCAGCCACGTGGAACCCGGCCGCCAACGCCCGCTCGGACAGCCCGATCTCGTAGCGGTCGATGATCTCCGCCTTGGTGGACAGGGGCTCGACCTGCCGCCAGAAATCGGCGCAGGCCTGGGAATCAAGGAATGGCCTCCGCATGGCGAAGAACCAGGACTGGAGATGAGGCCGGCGGGTTCCGCGGCGCAGCGGCGCCTGCTCGGAGAGCACCATGCCCCAGAGGTCGGCCGATGCGACCCGCGGGTCGGAAAACAGCGGCGCCGGGTCGGAGAGCGGCCCGTAGACGCTGTCGTTGACGCACACCACTTCGTCGTGGAGTCCGGGCTCCAGGGCCGCCAGCCCCGCCTTCCAACTGCAGAAGTCGTAGCCGTCGTTGTCCCGCAGGATGCAGTCATCGACCACGTCGCGGACGGCCGGCGGGGGCGGGCATCCGCCGGCGGAGACGATCACGAGCCGGTCGGCTACCGACCGCCAGGCGGCGATGGCCCGCAGGACGTGCGGGTCGAAGCGGCCGTGGGGGTCGAAGTGGGCGTAGACGATGGCCCGCCGCCGCGAGCCGGACCGGGAGGGCGGGGGAACGGATGACATCGGGTGGTCCCGTGACGACGGTCCGTGCTCAGGCCGCGCGGCGGCCGGCGCCGACGACCCGCGCCCGCAGCGCCGCCAGCCGGCGGTGGACGGCACGGCCGTGCCGCAGCGGCCGATCGCCGAGCAGGCGCAGCAGTTCCGGGATCTGCGCCAGCGTTTCCGCCGCCTGGTCGCTCATTCCCGCGGCCAGCAGCCGTTCGACCGTGCGCAGGGCGGAGGCCGTGTGCCAGCGGACGCTGTCCGCCGTGACGCGATCACGAATCTCCGCCGGCAGCATCTCGGCGATGATGTCGATCGCCTGGGCGATGTCGGGCCAGAGCTGACCGGAGCGGAACAGCCGTGACGACTCGTTGCCGGGATGGCGGCGGTAGACCGCCAGCGCGCGGGGCTCGTACCAGACCGGATACCGGGCGGCGATCCGCACCCACATCTCCCAGTCGAGCGCCTGGCGCAGTTCGGGACGGTAGCCCCCCAGCGCCTCGTAGGTGGCGCGGGGCACCACGGCGGCGGGCGTCTGGATCCGTTGCCGTTCGGCGATCCGTGGCAGCCAGTCGGCGATCGCGCCGGGGATCCAGCGGATCAGCGATGACCGCTTCTCGGTCCGTTGACCCTCGTCGATGATCAGCGTCCGGCTGAACGCCATGCCGAGGTCCGCTCCGCGGGCGAAGCCGTGCTCGATGCGGTCGTAGAACCCGGGGAGCACGAAGTCGTCCTGGTGGAGCAGGTGCACGAGCTCTCCGCGGGCGAGGCAGATCGCCCGGTTCCAGTTGCCCGCCAGGCCGAGCCGCTCCGAACACTCGACGACTTCGACACGAACCGCGGTATCGACCGCAGCGACGAGCCGCCGCGTAAGGCCGGGCCGCGACGCATCGTCGACGACGGCGATCTGCATGACGGCGGGAGGCGGCGCCTGCGCGAGCACCGTGCGCAGGGCGTGGCACAGTCGTTCGTCCGGCTCACGCGTGGGCAGCATGACCGAAAACCGCGGCCGGTCGCCCGCCGTCGGCAGCGGGTCGATGGCGGGGGGAGGGCTGCCGGCGGATGAATGGAGCCGAAGGTGCATCGCGGTACTCGCGGGGCGTGGGCTGGGGACGATACAGGGTCGATGCCGGCCACGGTAGGCGGATTGGCGGCCGATTTCTCCGGCCGTCCGCCCGTGCTTGCCCAGATTTCCGGGCCGGCGCGGGGTGTCATCCGCCTGACCCCCGAGCCGCGCAAGGGTTTGCTGGGCGGGGCTGCCCACGGGGTGTCATCCGCCTGGCGGGGCTGCCCATGTCCGCCTGGATCGCAAATGGCTCCGTGACGGTGCCCGACGATCCCGCCGCCCCGGGCCGCGGTCCCGAACGGCCGTCAGAAGTTGCCGACGTTGAAGTTCACGTAGGCGCCGAACGGGCCGGCGCCGACCGACATGCCGGAGCCTTTCACGTCGGAGAACGGTGGCTTGCCACCCCCGCCCTGGCCGCCGGAGCGGTAGGGAGAGTAGGCCGCGCCCGCCTGGGCGGCCGCGGTGGCCGCCGCCGCCGCGGTCTGCTGCCGGGCCGCCGCGGCCCGGTCCACGAGCTGCTGCCGGCTCTGGTCGAAGGCGGCCGACCGCTGCTGGAGCGCGGCCCGCGTCTTCTCGATCTTCTCGATCTCCAGTTGCAGCTGGCTCGCCGACATCGTCACCACGTCGGGCACGTCCTTGAGCACCTCGGCCCGCTTGCGGTCCGACATCGCCGACAGGTACTGGCCGACCCACGACCGGGCGTCCTTCGCCTCCGGTGTATCGAGGATCTTGAACTTGGAGTCGAGATCGTCGAGGAGGTATTCGAGCTCGTACGACGACATGCCGGCGACCCGACGGTTGAAGCTCGCCTTGATCCGCCGCACTTCGTCCGTGGTGTAGATCTGCTGCGCGGCAAGCCATTCCCCGAGTTCGAAGATCGCCCGGCGCCAGCGCTGGCTGTTCATGATCTGCGCCTTGCGGACGATGTCGTCGTCGGCGTCGTTGGCCGGCGCGGCCGGGGCCGCTGCCGCCGGCGGGTCGGCCGCGGCAACCCGGGCGCCGGCGAGGGCGGTGACGGCGAGGCATGCCAGCACCAGGCAGACCGTCCGGCGGAATGGGAGGCGGGGGTGGATCATGGCGTCTTTCCCTTGGGCTTGCGGGTCATGACCATCGTGAAGGCGGGGGCGTGCTCCCCGCCCACGTGCGTCGGCAGCGACCGCCAGATGCAGCGATCCTTGCCGTCGAACGAGTAGATGTTGAGTGAGGATGTCTGGGTGCCGTCCGGAAGCACCGCGGCGGTGCGGGCCACCCAGGCATCGCCGTCGCGGCTCCACGCCGCCTCGCCGTGGCCGCCGTCGGAACTGAAGACCCAGGAACGGATCTTCCGCGACAGCGGGTCCCAGCCGATCCGCTGGGTGACGTTCAGCGTGCCGGCCTGATTGGCCTCGTCGGCGGCGGCGGCCGGGATCTTCATGTCGCGGAGCAGGAAGGTTCGGTTGGCATTCCAGCGGACCGTGATCTCCATCGCCGGCTTGTCGCCAGCCGCCGCTTCCGGGCGGCCTTCACGGTCCTCGACGACCGTCCATTCGCCGACCATCCAGTCGAGATCCTGGAGCGTCTCGGCGTCGGACGGTGCATCGAGCCGGTCCTCGCGGAGCGCAGCCAGTTTCCAGCCGTCTGCGCCGCGGACCCAGGTCGCGGAGAACCGGCCCCGAACCGGCTGCGCGATCCCCGGCAGGCCGACCTCGACCGTGCCGTCCTCGATCGCCACGTCGTCGGTGAGGAAGCGCAGGTTCGTCTCCCGGATCCGCATGTCGGGCCGCACCGTTCCGGCCGCCGGCTTCGTCGCATCGGCGGCCGACTTTCGCCCCGCGAGCGTGTTTCCCTGCTCGTCGACGATGTCGCCGTCGGCGGTCCAGAAAGCGGCCAGCGCCGGCCCATCACCCCGCGACAGCGCCTCCTGGTAGGCCTGTGCCGCCGCGCGGATCGCCGCCTTGTCACGGTCCCGGACGGTGTCCGCGGCGATCGCCGGCGCGAGGAGCGAGGCGGCGGCCAGCAGGCACGAGGCGCCGACGACAGAGCATGGGACGCCGGCGCGGCCCGACTGCGCCGGGTTGAGAATGGGAGCGAGCGACATCGGGCACCATAGAGCGGAAGAGGAGAAAAATCAGGATAATTCTAGCACGGCGCCAGGGGGCCGGGAAAGCGGCCGCCACGTCTGGTAGGGTGGGGGGGACATGACCGAGATCACCGCGACACTCGCCGACCTCGTCCGTCGCCCCAGCGTCAATCCGATGGGCCGCGACGTGTCAGGGCCCGAATACCTCGAGGGCCGCGTCACCGACTACCTCGCCCAGCGGTTCGCGGCCGCCGGCCTGCTCTGGGCCAGACAGCCCGTCGCCCCCGGCCGCGACAACGTGATCGCACGACTCGATGCGACCGAGCCCGGGGGGCCGGTCATCCTCTGGGATGCCCACCAGGACACCGTTCCCGCCGAGGGGATGACGGTCGAACCGTTCGTACCGCTGGTTCGGGAAGGGCGTCTCTACGGTCGCGGTGCCTGTGATGTGAAGGGGGGCATGGCGGCGATGCTCGTCGCCCTCGACCGATTGCGAACCGTCGGGGTCTCGCGTCGGGCGACGATCGTGTTTGCGGCGACGGTCAACGAGGAGTTCGGCTTTTCGGGAGCCAAGGCGCTCGCCCGCCTCTGGACCCAGACCGGCGACGAGTTTCCTGCCACCGACGCGGCCGCCCGCAAGCTGGTTGGGGGGCGGCCCCTGCTGGCGGTCGTGGCCGAGCCGACGGGGCTGGACCTCGTCACCCGGCACAAGGGGGCCGTGCGCTGGCGGATCGGCGTCCACGGCCGGGCATGTCACAGCGCGTTTCCCGAGCAGGGGGAGAACGCGATCTACCCGGCCGGCCGGGTGATTCTCGCGATGGAGGCGCTGTCCCGGGAACTCCTGGCCCGCGCCCCCGATCACCCCTGCGGACCACCGACGCTCAACGTGGGCACCGTTCGCGGCGGCAGCGGCGTCAATCTCGTGCCCGACCTCGTCGTGATCGAGGTCGAGCGGCGCATCCTGCCCGGCGAGTGTCCGGTGGCGGCCCGGGACGAGGTCATGCGGCGCATCGCCGGCGCCTGTGGCGATGCGCGGGTGGTGCACCACGACCCGTTCCTCGAGAGCGGAGGCCTGCCCGAGGCGGACTGCGACGCGGTCGTCCCCTGGATCGAGGCCCTCGTGGCCGGGGCCAGGGCCCGCGGCGGCGCCGCCCGGCGTGTCGCCGCCCGCTACGGCACCAACGCCAGCATCTTTGCCGCCGCCGGCGTGCCGAGCGTCGTCTTCGGCCCCGGCTCGATCGAACAGGCTCACACCGCCGACGAGTGGATCGCCCTCGAGCAGGTCGATGCCGCTGCCGACAGCCTCGGCAGCCTGGCCGCGGCCCCGTCCCCCCGGGTGTGAGGCGGGAAGGCGGGCTGGTACAACTTCGCTCGCCGAGCCCTGCCGCATGCTGCCGCACGCCGTGGCATGCTCCGGCTTCCCGACGAGGTGCTGACGCCATGGCAGGCAGGATCAAGGTCTCGGGCCCGGTCGTCGATCTCGACGGCGACGAGATGACGCGGATCATCTGGAAGTTCATCAAGGACCAACTGATCCTGCCCTTTCTCGACGTCGAGCTGCGGTCCTACGACCTGTCGATCCAGAACCGCGACGCCACGGCCGACGCGGTGACCGTCGAGGCGGCCGATGCCATCCGCGAGTGCGGCGTCGGCGTGAAGTGCGCCACCATCACACCCGACGAGGCGCGGGTCAAAGAGTTCGGTCTCAAGCAGATGTGGAAGAGCCCCAACGGCACGATCCGCAACATCCTCGGCGGGGCTATCTTTCGCGAGCCGATCATCATCAGGAACATCCCCCGGCTGGTGCCCGGGTGGACGAAGCCGATCGTGGTCGGCCGGCACGCGTTCGGCGACCAGTACCGGGCCACCGACCTGAAGATTCCCGGACCGGGAAGCCTGACGCTCACGTTCACGCCGGCCGACGGCGGGCAGCCACAGGAGTTCCACGTCTACGACTTCCCGTCGCCGGGTGTCGCGCTGGCGATGTACAACCTCGACGATTCGATCCGCGACTTCGCCCGGGCGAGCTTCCGCTACGGCCTCGCCCGCCGCTATCCCGTCTACCTGTCGACGAAGAACACGATCCTCAAGGCCTATGACGGCCGCTTCAAGGATATCTTCCAGGAGATCTACGATGCGGAGTTCAAGGCCGATTTCACCCGCGAGGGGATCGGCTACGAGCACCGACTGATCGACGACATGGTCGCCTCCGCGCTCAAGTGGGATGGGGGCTACGTCTGGGCCTGCAAGAATTACGACGGCGACGTGCAGAGCGACGTCGTCGCCCAGGGGTTCGGCTCGCTGGGCCTGATGACAAGCGTGCTGCTCACGCCCGACGGGAAGACCGTCGAGGCTGAGGCGGCCCACGGCACCGTCACCCGGCACTTCCGCCAGCACCAGCAGGGCAAGCCGACCTCCACCAACCCCATCGCCTCGATCTTCGCCTGGACGAGGGGGCTGGCCCACCGCGGCAAACTCGACGGCACCCCCGACGTCATCCGGTTCGCCGAGACGCTGGAGCGGGCCTGCATCGAGACGGTCGAGGCGGGGAACATGACGAAGGACCTGGCGACCCTCGTCGGACCCGGCCAGCCTTCTCTCACGACCGAGGAATTCCTGGGGGCGATCGACGCCACGCTGCGCCGGGCGATGGCCGCCTGAGGCCCCGGCCTGGTTTGCGCGGGCCGGCGAGCGGGGGGCCGGGCGTCGCCGGGGGGAGACCATGTGCCCTTCTGCCGACGTATGCTGTCGGTTTCGGGTCTTTCCCGCCGTCATTCGCGGGATCTGGGATGGTGTGGGTGATTGGGCGGCTGCCGCACCAAAAGGCGCATCACACGTGGTTCGCCGTGCCTGCTTGTCGCCCGTTTGGAAGTCAGGGCCGATCTCCGTCACGGCGTGACGTGCCCACGCCCGAACGCTCGCCCTGAGGTGACCCTGGTCACGCCGGCAGTTCGATCACGGCCTTGAGGGTGCCGGCGGCCGGGTCCATGAGCCCCGGAAACGCCGCGATCGTATCGGCGAACGGCACCTGGTGGGTGATCCAGGGCCGGGTGTCGATCACACCCGCCTCGATCAGACCGATGATCCGCCCGAAATCGCGGGACATCGCGTTGCGACTGGCAAGCAGGGTCAGTTCCCGGCGGTGCATCACCGGCGCGTGCGGAAACACGAGATCGGCCTGCGTGATCCCGACGTAGACGAGCCGGCCGCCGAACGAGCAGAACGTCAGGGCCCTGGCCATGCTCGCGGCGCTGCCGGTGGCATCGACCACCACGTCGGCCATCCGTCCGCCTGTCAGCTTGCCCACGGCCGCTTCGTCGGCGGCAGTGCCGGTCGCCAGAAGTGTGTCGGCCACGCCCATCCGCTCGCGGACGAACGCCAGCCGCGACTCGGCCATGTCCATCACGATCACGCGGCCCGCCGCGAGCTTCGCGAACTCGACGACCGAGAGCCCGATCGGACCGGCGCCGATCACGAGCACCGTGTCGCTCGGCCCGGGCCCGCCGCGGTCGACCGCATGGCAGCCGATCGCGAGCGTCTCCACCAGCGCGTTCTGGGCATGCGTGAGCCGGGGCGACGGATGGAGCTTGCGGGCCGGCACCGTGAACAGCGGCCGCAGGCCGCCGTCGCAGTGCACGCCGAGCGTCTGATGATGCTCACAGCAGTTCGTGAGCCCGCGCTGGCACGACGAACATCGCTGGCAGTTGATGTAGGGCTCGACACAGCAGCGGTCGCCCGCATGCACGTGCGTCACGCCCAGCCCGACGGCCACCACCTCGACGCCCAGTTCGTGCCCGGGAATCCGCGGGTAGCTGAAGAACGGCATCGTGCCGAGGTAGCCGCCGTAGTCGGTGCCGCAGATGCCCACGGCGTGTACCCGCACGACCGCCTCGCCGGCCGCCGGCGCCGCCGGCTCAGGGATGTCGATGAACCGAAACGCCTTGGGCTGTTCGAGCAACAGGGCCTGCATGGGTCACTTCTCCGTGAGTCCGTAGAACCGGGTGGCGGTGCCACCGAAGAATTGTGCCTGCTCGCCGGCCGACGTCCGGCTGAAAAACTCGCGCACGATCGCCACCACGTCGGCATACTCCGCCGCGACGAGGCAGACCGGCCAGTCGCTGCCGAACATCAGCCGTTCGGGGCCGAATGCCGCGAGCACGACGTCGAGGCAGGCTACGAAGTCGGACTGGCTCCAGCCCCGCCAGGCCGCCTCCGTCACCATGCCCGATACCTTACAGAGCACATTGTCGTGTGCCGCGAGGGCCTCGATGTCCCGCCGCCAGCCGGCAAAGCCCCCCCACGATGACCCCTGTGCAATCCTCGGCTTCGCGAGGTGATCGAGCACGAACGGCTGCTCGGGGAGCAGACCCACGAGTTCGACCGCCGCCGGCAACTGCTCCGGATAGACGAGCAGATCGTAGGTGAGGTCGAAACGCCGGAGCTGCCGCAGCCCGCGGACGAACGCCGCGCCGAGCAGGAACCGCGGATCGGGCTCGTCCTGCACGACGTGCCGTACGCCCACGAACCGCGGCTGTGCCGCGAACGGCTCGAGCTGCCGCACCACCTCGGGATCCCGCAGGTCGATCCAGCCCACCACGCCACGAACGAACGGATCGGCATCGGCCAGTTCGAGTAGCCAGCGACTCTCCGCCAGCGACTGCCGCGCCTGCACGGCGACGCTGCCGCCGATGCCATGCGGCTGGGCGACTCCAGCCAGATCGACCGGCAAGAAATCCCGCGCAATCCGCTCCATGCCGGTGCCGATCCACGGATAGTCCTCCGCCGAGTACCGCCAAAAATGCTGATGTGAGTCAATCTGCATCGATCTACCCTACCCATCAAACGAGGCGCAGCGGCGACTTGTACCGCCCCCAAGCCGGCGCGTGCGAGCAGGCATGCACTCCCATCAATTGTTCTCAGCCAGCCCCTCGGTGTGCCCGACGTTCCTCACCGGAGCAAAGATCGCCTGCACGTCGCGGACGAGCTCCATGTCGAGCGGCTCGGCGGCCCAGGCCGCCCAGGCCCGGACGTTGGCGGGATTCGCGCTGCCGGCCACGGTGGTGGCGATGTCGGGATTGGCGATCGCGAACTGCAGCGCCAGCTTCGCGAGTGAGCTGCCGCGAGACCGGCAGAGATCCGCCGCCCGCCGGGCCGCCGCCTTCACGCTCTCCGGCTCCTTGAGCCAGGCCGGCAGCGGGGCGTCGGTGAGCAGCCGCGCACTGAACGGCCCGGCATTCATCACGCCGATCCCCTTGTCCTTGAGGTACGGAATCGTCTCGTCGGCGAACCGGGTGTTCTGCAGCGTGTATTGGTTGTAGTTGAGCACGCAGTCGACTCGGGCCTGGTCGCAGATGAACCGGAAGATCTTCTGCGGATACCCGCTGAACCCGCTGAACCGCAGCTTGCCCGCCTGGCGGGCCCGCTCGAGGGCCGGCAGCGTTTCGTCCACGATCTGCTGCATGGGCACGAACTCGATGTCGTGACAGAGCACGATGTCGAGATGGTCGGTCCGCAGCCGGTGCAGCGACACGTCGATGCTCTCGGCCACCCGCTTCGCCGAGAAGTCGAAGTGGCCCAGGTCGTAGCGGCCGAGCTTTGTGCAGAGAAGGTACTTATCCCGTGGTATGCCCAGCGCGATGCCGAGCAGCACCTCGCTCATGCCGCGGCCGTAGAACGGGCTCGTGTCGATCAGGTTCAGGCCGCAGTCGAGCGCCGCGTGCACGCTCGCGAGGGCTTCGTCGAGCGTGATCGAGCGGAACTCGGCGCCGAGGGAGCTCGCGCCGAACGCGAGGATCGGAACCTGGAGGCCGGTGGAGCCGAGCGGGCGTGTCTGCAATGTCATGAACGCTGCTCTGAGGTGCCGCCGGGACGGCAGAAGTCTCGTCGCGGTGGGCCGCGGCGGCCCAATGCTCCTCGAGCTTCCACCGATCCCGGCTGACGGTGCTGCACGACGATAGATGCCGTCATACGAACGTCCTGCAGCCGAGGGACAGGAGCAAGTTGGCCCAGGGCTGGGTGTCGGCGGTCTGGATCGTGAGTACGTGGTCGTCGGAGGCGACGGCGGCGTAGAAGTCCCACTTCACGATCGGCTGCAGCTCGCACGGCGACTGGGCGGCCGCGAGGATCCGGCGGTACTCGCCCCACACGGCCGGGTCGCCCGGCGTGGCGGCGGCGTAGGAGTCGGTGCGATCCACGCCCATCGTGTGCACCTCGTCGATCCGCACCGCGCCGAGGATCGCCTCGAACACCTGTGCGACGGTGGGCACGCCGGGCACGAGCTGAAGCGACACGAGCTCAGCCCGGGGGCCGCGCTTGTTGGCGGCGGGATAGTTGCCGTCGGCGATCAGCACCTTCGAGTGGTGCCCCGAGCGGGCGAGGATTCGGAGGATGTCGGGGTGGAGCAGGGGGCCGTTGAGCATGGCGTGAAAAAGATCCTCAGGTGGCGATGTGGCGAACGTGCTGATGGAAACTGGCGAGCGACTGCCTGGCCGCCTCGTGCAGCGTGGGCAGCGGAAACACCTCGGCCGACAGAAAGCCGCGGTAGCCGATCGACTCGAGCGCGGCGACGACAGGTGCGACGTCAGTGTGGCCGAGGCCGACGGCCCGGCGATTGGAATCGGCCCAGTGGACATGGCCCACGAGATCGCCACAGGAGACGAGGGCCGCGGCCATGTCGGGTTCCTCGATGTTCATGTGGAAGAGATCGCAGAGCAGCTTCACGTGGCGGATGCCCCGCCCCCGCAGCCACGCCGCTGCTTCGGCCTGTCGGTTGAACAGGTTGGTCTCGTAGCGGTTGAGCGGCTCGTAGAGCAGCACCTGCCCGTGGGCCGCGGCCCGTGTGCCAAGTTCGTGAAGGGCGGCCGCGAGGTGATCGAGCGCCGCTTCCCGCGGCACCGTGGCGTCGCTCCGTCCCTGCATCGAGCCGATGATCGCCGGAGCCCCGAACTGCCCGGCCAGATCCACGATCGCGCCGATGAACGCCGACGCCTGCCGGCGGATCTCCGCGTCGGCATGGCAGACGTGCAGGCCGTGTTTCACCCAGCCGGCGCCGGTGCCGACGGCGGCGAGCACCAGGCCGTGCGCCGCGAGCAGCCCGCGGAGCTGTTCAAGCGGCAGGTCGGCCGCCGACGCCGGAAACACCTCCACGGCATCGAAACCGAGTTCGGCGGCAGCCCCGCAGCCCGCCGCCAGTCCGTCGTGAAACACGAACGGTCCCTGGCGAGCCTCGGGCACGAGGCAAATCGTGACGGCCGACTTCATGAACCCTCACTCCATACCGGAGCGGTGCCGCTCCAGCTCACCTCCATGGAAGCCCCCGGGCGCAAGCCGGGGGATCGTCCATCGCTCTCCCCGGGCTCGCGCTCAGGGCTTGTATGGGACAACCCCCGCGCCTCCCGGTTGCCGCCCGCTGGATCTTTCATGCCGTCTCCAGAAACAGCGGCCGCATGTGCCGCTCGAAGAGGTTGTCGGTGACCTGGCGGGCGACGATCTCGCGGTTGGCCACGAGCAGGTCGGTGTAGCGGCGGCCGTACTTCGCCGCCACCTTGAACGACACGTGGAGCAATTGCCGCATGTCGGCGTTGAACTCAGGGCACGTCGGCAGGTGGCGGATCGCCGCGGCGAGCCGCGGGCCGCTCCAGCCTTTCACCTCGGACGCCGGGGGCAGCCGCCGACGGTCGATGTCGATCACCGCGGCGTAGGGAGCGCAGAACTCGTCAACATGGTCGCGGGCGTAGGCATAGATCTCCTGGGCGAGGGCGAGGCCGTCGCCCCCCGCCTCGGCGAGCCCGATCAGTTCCTCGAGCCAGGTCGTGCCAGCCGTCTTCAGGTGGATGCCGGCACCCGTGCTGGCGAGCGTTCGGCGGATCACGGGGTAGAGCGAAAACTTGTCGCTGCCCGAATGCACCGAGAGCTTGAGCGTCGCGGGGAGGCCGTACTGGCGTGCGGCGAAGCTGCACACGGCGACGTCTTCACGAAACTCCCGCTCGAACTGGGCGAGGTCGCCCACGTAGTCCACGCCTTTGTTGAACCGGCCGGTGAACTTGGGGGCGATCGTCTGCAGTGGCACCCGCTCGCCGGCGAGGAGGGCGAGGATCACGAGCAGCTCCGGTGGCGTCTGCGGCGCGTCGGTCTCGTCCATGCTCACCTCGATGACGACATCGTCGCCGCGGGCCGCCTGGATGTGTCGCCAGATGGCCCCGGCCTCGCGGCAGGCAGGCTGATACTTCCGCACGATCGCCGCCAGGGCCTCGCCCGTGAGCCGGATCGGCTCGGCGATCCCGGGGATCGCCAGCGGCGCCGAGAACTCCGGATGCCGGGCGCTGAACGCCGCCACCGCCGCCGCATCGGCCTGCCCGCCAATCGAGTCGGCCACGTCGATCGTGAAGAAGTCGCTCGCCGCCAAAAAGCGATCGACCGTCTCGAGGCGGATGTGGTCGGCATCGACGAACCAGGGATGCGGCCAGTTCCGCGCGGCCACCGCGCGGGCCGCCGCGTCGCGGACGCTCGCCGGCACGCTGCCGATGAACGAGTGCTCGCGGTTCGACTTGTTCCACACCGGGGCCACCACGACGCCAGCCGCGGCCAGCTTCTCGAAGGCCGCCAGCTGGGCCTCGGCCTCGTGGGCGAACCGGTCACCGACACCGAACGAGAGGCGAGGCAGGGCTTTCATCAGTGGCGCTCCGGGCCGACACGGTGGCTCTTCATGGCAGATGACCAATGGGGGGAGGTCGCCGGCTCGGGGGCGGTGCTGCGCGGTCCTTCGGATCGTCGCGGGACCTCGAAGACTCGGTCCACATGCTCCTCGAGCCTGCACCGACCCCCGCGCCTACCCGCATCGGTGGGGTAGGTTTGCAAGCGTTACACGAATGTACTGCTATCCGCGTGAACGCGGAATGATGATTCTTGACCCGGGGATGGCTATTCTTGACCGCATGCCCGCGTCGTCCCGTCGCTCTCGTCCGTTGCCTGCCTTCGTCTCCCGCCAGGTCGTCGCGGCCGATCGCTACTTTCTCGACCTGCGGCCCGCCGCGGATGAGCCGCTTGCCGTCGTCTGCGGCGGCATGGAGCAGGTGCGGGCGGATTACGTGGTCGCGCGGGAGGACTTTCCGTATTGCTGTGTCGAATTCGTGGCGGCGGGCCGGGGCACGGTGTCGCTCCGCGGCCGTGAGTTTCCGCTCGCACCGGGGAGCGTCTTTGCCTACGGCCCGGTTGTACCGCACGTGATTCGCACCGACCGTCGTCGCCGGCTGCGGAAGTATTACGTCGATTTCGTCGGCCGCGAGGCGCCGGCTCGGCTGCGCGGGGCGCGGCTCGCGTTGGGCGGGCACCTGACCGTGGGCCGGCCGCGGGAGATCGAGGAGGTGTTCAAGCTCCTCCAGCAGTGCGGTCGAGCCCATTCTCGGCACAGCCACCTGCTCTGCGGGCAATTGCTCGGGGTGCTCCTGACGAAGATCGCGGAACGGGCACTGCCGCCCGACGGCGGCGAAGCGCAGGCCTTCGCCACCTACGAGCAGTTCCGGGAGTTTCTCGCTGCCGAGCGGCAGCGGCTCTTGTCGGTGGAACAGGCCGCGCGGGAGTTCGACATCTCATCCGCCTATGCCTGCCGCCTCTTCCGGCGATTCGACACGATAAGCCCCTATCAATATCTGCTCCGCCAGCGGATGAACCTGGCGGCCGACCTCCTCACGCATGACCGGCTGCTCGTGAAGCAAGTCGCGGCGCACCTGGGCTTCGCCGACCAGTACCAATTCTCCCGCACCTTCAAACGCGTCTCCGGCATATCCCCCGGCCGGCTGCTGGGGCGGTGAGCAACTCGAGAGTCTCATGCAAGCCCTGAGCACGAGCAAGGGGATGGCGATGCACGATCCCCCGGCTTGCGCCTGGGGGCTTCTGTGAAGGCGAGCCGGCGTTGGTCTACGTGGGCTGATCACCCGTCGCGGTTCTTCATGTCGAGCGCATGCCGCTTGCTCTTCACGAAGGCCTCGAGCTCGGCGCGGCTGGTGAACAAGCGTTCCTCGACGCCGTAATGGACGTGGTACATCGGCAGCCTGCCGGTCGTCGCATCCCGTCTCCCTGCATGGTCGCGGAAGTGCCATTGATCCTTCTGTCCGGCCACTACGGCCGCAGGCCATCCGGCTGGAGATCGAACCGGCGGCCGGCGGCACGCATCGCATGGAGCGCCCCCTGCAGCCGGCTCTTCACGGTGCCCAGCGGGATGCCGAGGAGCTCGGCGGCCTCCCGATACTTCACTCCCCGCTCATAGACGAGCGTGAGGACGCTGCGATGCGCCGCGGAGAGCTCGGCCATCGCGGCGTGCACGCGGGCGGACCGCTCGGCGTCCTCGAGCCGCCGGCTCGGGCTGTCGTCAGATGCGGGCACCATTTCCACCAACACGTGCCGGCCGTCGGCGGCGAAACCGCGGCGGTCGATGTCCACGCTCCGGTGCCGCCGCGCACGGCGCAGGGCGTCGATCGCCTGATTGGTCGCGACCGTGAACAGCCAGGGGCGAAATCGGCGGTCGGCGTCGAACGCGTCCGGCTTCTGGTAGAGCCTGAGGAACGTCGCCTGAAAGACGTCCTCTGCGAGGGCCGCGTCCCGCAGCCGGCGCCGCAGGTAGCCGAACAGCATGTGTTCGTAGCGGTGGACGAGCGCCGCGAAGGCCTGCGTGTCGCCCGCCGTGCGGAATCGCAGCAGCAGTTCCTCGTCGTTCGTCTCGGACGCATCGGGGCAGTGGGTGGTGTCCATGCGATCGTCCTTTTCGCCGGGGTTCCGTGCGGACCGCGGTCCATCCACTGCCGCCACGTGGTCAGCGGCGCCGCTCCCCCGACGGGGCAGCCGAAGCGATGAACCGCTTCCCTCTCTCCGCAGACGGTGTGCCAAAGCCATCAAAACTGCAAGAAAAGGGAAATGTGGCTGCTTGGCGACGGTTTCCCGGGTCGTGCGCTTCCGGACAGTGCGATCGGCGCGCCGCAATTTGCAGCACCTCCTTGCAACGTGCGCCGCCCCAGGCCGGTCAGGGACGGGGGCCGGGATAAACTGGTTGGTTTGTGCGGTTCGTGACGTTGGGGAAGGTGTTTTTCCCCGGAAAAAACCAGATTTTTCCTCAACAAACCGCTTGTGGCCTGCGTATCCCTGATTACGCTCGAAGGGTCTTTCTCCAGGAGACCATTCCATGGCCCGTTTCGGTGCCCCACGTTCCCGAGCCGCGTCGCAGCGGCGCCTGACATCGCTTCTCTGTGCCGCGCTCGTGCTCGGCCCGCAGTCGATCGCCCCGCACGTGCCTGCCATCCGCGAAGCGCGGGGCGAGTGCGGCTGTGCGCCCTCGGCCGCCGTGCCCACGCAGACCTTTCGGCTCGACTACCAGACCGTCTACGACGAGCGGCAGGTCACCGAGCAGCGCGTCTCCTACGAGACCGTCTACGACACCAAGACCTACGCGGTGCAGAAGCCGGTCTGGGAGACGCAGACCCAGGAACGTCGCTACACGGTGCAGAAGCCGGTCTGGGAGACGCAGACCCGCGAGGAGCGGTACACCGTCATGAAGCCGGTCTGGGAGACGGTCGTCGAGGATCGCAGCTATGACGTCACCCGCGACGTCGTGGAGACCTCGACCCGCGAGGAACAGTACACGGTGATGAAGCCGGTCTACGAGACCGTCGTGCAGCAGCAGGTGCAGACGGTCCGCAAGCCGGTCTACGAGACGAGCGAGCGCGAGCAGGCGTACACGGTCACCGAACCGGTGACGCAGATGCGGACCGCCTACTCCGTCGGCAGCCAGCCAGTCGACGTCGTCACGCCCGTCGTGACGCCGGGCTCCACGGCCCTCGGCTACATGCCGGGCGGATGGGTGGCCGATCCCCTCAGCGGCCTGGCCGTCTGGCAGCGCGGTGGCTGGGCGTGGCAGATGACGCCCGGCGCCGTCGTCAACCAGGTCAACCGTGTCAACCAGCCGACCTACACGCCGGTGCAGGTGCCGGAGACGACGTACGTCAACCGCGTGGTGACGCAGAAGGTGCCGGTGCAGACCGTCCGCTACGTCGACGAGCAGGTCGTCCAGCAGGTGCCGGTGCAGACCATGAAGATGGTCGCCGAGACCGCGGTCCGGCAGGTGCCCGTGCAGACCGTTCGCAAGGTCGTGGAGCGGGTCGAGAACAAGGTGCCGGTGAGCGTCTGCAGGATGGTGCCCGAGGAGCAGGTCCGCCAGGTGCAGACGCAGGTGATGAAGTACGTCACCGAGGAGAAGGTCGAACCGGTGCAGGTGCAGGTGATGAAGTACGTCACCGAGGAGCGGACGATGCAGGTGCCGCGGACCGTCGAGAAGCGGACGCCGCACACGTACACCGTCCGCATGCCGCGGACGGTTGTCACCCGGGTGCCGCTCGACACCTGCGGCAACCCGCTGCCGGCCGCCGCTGCCCGGCCGACGACCGGGGCCAGCGCTCCGGCCGCCGGTGCCGCCGCCGCCCCCTCCCTGTCTCCCGCCGAGGCCGCCACGCTCCGCAAGCCCTACACTGCGGAGAAGCCGATCACGGGTCAGGGTGATTCGGGCTGGAGCAAGGCCCAGGGCCTGCAGCACGTCGATCCGCGGCAGGGCAGCGACGCGAGCCGGGCCGGTTCCGGGGCCGCTGCGGATGCCACACCCGGGCCGGCAGCGGCGGCGAACGTCGTCGAGCCGATCCCGGCGCCCGCTTCGAAGAAGGATGCCCCCGCGGCATCGAGGCCCGCCGAGAAGGAGCCGACGATCGCGCCGCCGGGCGTCGAGGTCTTTCCTCCCGCGCCCGCCAGCGACACCCGCGACCTGCCCGCGGCGAAGACCTCGGGCCGCCCCTGGCTGCCCCCGACCGCACCGGACCGGGGCCACACGACCTGACGGCAGTGACAGAGACGCCGCGTCTGCTCACCGCGGCATCCGGCTCGATTGGCAACGCGATCGACGCGGGGTACATTCCCGCGATCGTCGTCGCCACACGGATGCCATCCCATGCCAGGCAAGGTCACGGAAGACCGCTCCACCGCAGCAGACGCGTGTGACGTGAGTCCGCCCGCCGCCCGCCGTCGGCGGCCGCAGCGGCTGTTTTCCGCACCCGAATCGCCTGACGACCCGGACGTCCGCCGCCTGCACACGACGGCGATGCTGGCCGACCTGCTCGGCGTTCCCCCGGTCGCGGTGCGGCACTGGATCCGCGCCGGGCTGCTCGTGCCGACGCGGCGTTCGGGAACGCTCGACTGGTTCGACTTCGGCCAGTTGGTGGCCGGCCGCAGCCTGGCGCGGCTGCTTGCAGGCGGCCTGTCGCTGCGGGAGATCGACGCCAAGCTCGCCGCGCTGGCTCCCGGTGGAGCGGCCGAGGTGGCCCGCGCCGGTGCCGTCGTGGCGGATGGCCGGCGGCTGAGCGTGCGACGCGGCGACCGGCTGTTCGGTGCCGGCGGGCAGATGCAGATGGCGTTCTACGCCGAGGGGCTGGCCGACGTCGCCGGCAGCATCGCGCCCGAGCCGGTCGTCGACATGGCGGCGCACCGCTGGGTCGAGATCGAGGTCGAGGCGGCCGTGCCGCCGGGGCGGCCCGCCGCGGCGGACATCGACGAGATCCTCGATCTGGCCGACGACCTCGAGGCGGCCGGCGAGTTCGTCGAGGCGGCGGAGGCGGTCCGTGCGGTGCTCCAGGCGCAGGGTCCGACGGCGCCGGTGACGTTCATGCTCGCGGAGCTGCTCTATCGGGCCGGCGACCTGACCGCGGCCCGAGAGCGGTACTACGCCACGATCGAGCTCGACCCCGATCACCTCCAGGCGCGGACCAACCTGGCCTGCGTGCTCGCCGAATTGGGCGAACACGACCTGGCGCTGGCGGCGCTGGAGGGGGTACTGCGGCAGGAGCCGGCGTATGCCGACGCCCACTGGCACGTGGCCGGGGTCCTCGCCGATCTTGGCCGCGACCGGGAATCGCGGCATCACCTGGAGACGTTTCTCGAACTGGCGCCGGACAGCCCGTGGGCCGACGTGGCCCGCGCGCGGCTGGCGGCGGGCCCGGCCGTGCCCTGATTCTCACGCGTTCGTTCGAGATGGATGGCGGGCGTGTGCAGCACGGCGCTCATCGTGAAACCTGCACGGCTGACGGCAGGCGGGCCGCCGGTCGGAGGCATGCTCGTCGCCGGGGGACTTTGCCGGCATGGTTCGTCTTCCGGTGCAGGCAAAGCACCCCGACTCCTGAGCGTGCCTCCGACCGGCTCCTCGAAGCGGTCGACCCGAGTGGAACAAGACCATGGATGGCTTGTTCCACGTTCAGGCCGCAGGAAGCGGCTTCTGTCGACCGAGGAGACCCTTGGCGTTTCCTCGGTCGACCCGAGTGGAACAAGACCATGGATGGCTTGTTCCACGTTCAGGCCGCAGGAAGCGGCTTCTGTCGACCGAGGAGACCCTTGGCGTTTCCTCGGTCGACCCGAGTGGAACAAGGCCATGGATGGCTTGTTCCACGTTCAGGCCGCAGGAAGCGGCTTCTGTCGACCGAGGAGACCCTTGGCGTTTCCTCGGTCGACCCGAGTGGAACAAGGCCATGGATGGCTTGTTCCACGTTCAGGTTAGAACGCGCCCCACGGCCCACGCACGGCATGCACGCCGAACTGCACCGTGTCGCTCGGCTGGTTGGGCGTCGGCATGAAGCCGCCGCCGGCGCCGCCGACAGCGCCCGGACCCGGATAGGGACGGCGGAACTGGTGGTAGATCGGCGCCACGCGAGAACTCGGCACGCCCCAGCCGTACTGCGTCTGGAACTCGGCCGTCGGCGGCACGACGAGCGCGATCGGCCGCCCCTCCCACGGGTCGTACCAGCCGCTGTGCCAGCTCTTGCCCTGGCTGCGCAGGAAGTAGCGATGGGCGTAGACGCCATGCTTGTCGCCGCACAGGCCCCCTTCGTAGCCGTAGCTGCACGGTCCGCCGACCGGATGTCCGCAGCCGCAGTGGTGGCAGCCATGGCCGTGGCGGCAGCACAGGCCCTTGTGGCCGCAGTGACCGTGGTGGCCGTGACGACAGGCGCCGCTGTGGCAGCCGGCGCCATGGCGGCAGCCGCCCGGGCCGCCGGCAGCGGACCCGCCGCCGGCCTGCGTGCAGCCCTGTCCCGGCGCGTCGCCGGCGTGGGCCGGGCCGATCGCGAGCAGGCCGCCGAGGATGGCTGCCGGAAAGAGCCCGCCCAGAAGATGCCGGAGTATCGTGTGTCGTTGCAGCATGCTCTCGTTCCTCACCACCAGTAGGCGTGCACGTCGGTCCGCAGCCCCATCGCGCCCGCCTGGCGGATGTACCGCCGCCGGTGCCGGTAGAGAAATTCGTGGGGCATGAACGGCGGATAGGTGTGCCAGGTGTGTCCCACCCGCGGCGGCACGGGCCGCGGGGATACGTAGAGTTGGGCGCCGACGCCCGGAGCGGCGCCGGCCGGGACCGGCGGCACGTAGAAGTTGGAGAAGACGTCGGGCGTCGGAGCCTCGACGCCACCGTCGATCGGCAGCGCCTGGGCCGACACCGCGCCGAAGAGTTCGAGCGCCACGAGCAGGCAGACAGCCCGGCGGCGATTCGCGGTGAGACGGTTCGTCATCGCACTCTCCCTTCCGTGAGCGTCGCGGTGGCTCCGCCAACCGCATGCCTGTCTGGTTTCGGACGATCACTCCCCGCCGCGTGATCGCGCCGTCCGGCGTCCGCCCCCCCTGCGCCACGCGCACACTTTCCGGGCCGGGCGGACACGCCCAATAACCCGGACCCGTGCCCGCAAAGTTCGCCCCTCTTGCCAAGCCTCGCGCGGCTGATCACAGTCTGGGGGTCTCCGAGCACCGTCGTGAGCCGTCATGGCCAGCGTCAAATCACCAGCGAAAACGGCAGCGAAACCGCCCCGTAAGGCTCCGGAAAAAGCCCCGCGCGGCCGGCAAAATGGGGCGGAAGCGGTCGCGGAGGCGGAGCCGGCCGTCGAGCCCGCGGCCGGCAGGCCCGCTGCCACCACCCGCCGCCGGGCGACGGCCCAGGCGCTCGCCGCCGGGCAGCGCGACATCTCGGTGAGCGAGTTCTTCGCCAAGAATCGGCACCTGCTCGGCTTCGATTCGCCGCGCAAGGCGCTGCTCACGAGCGTCAAGGAGGCGGTGGACAACTCGCTCGACGCCTGCGAGGAGGCGGGCATCCTCCCCGAGATCTGGGTCCACATCGAGCAGGTGGGGGAGAGCGGCACGCGCTACCGCATGGGCGTGCAGGACAATGGCCCGGGCATCGTCAGCAAGCAGATCCCGCTGATCTTCGGCAAGCTCCTCTACGGCTCGAAGTTTCATCGGCTGCGGATGAGCCGCGGCCAGCAGGGGATCGGCATCTCGGCCGCCGGCATGTACGGCGTGCTCACGACGGGCAAGCCGGTGAAGATCATCTCCAAGACCGGCCCCAGGGATCACGCCCACTACTACGAGCTGCGGATCGACACCAAGACCAACCAGCCCGAGATCCTCAACGGCCGGGGGGAGGGGGTCGAGATCACGGCCGGCAAGGTCGGGGCCGAGCTGATGAAGAAGCACTCGATCGAGTGGGTCGCCGCCAACGACCAGGGCCAGGCGATCGACCACGGCACCCGCGTGACGATCGAGATGGAGGCGAAGTTCCAGCGCGGCCGCGGGAGCGTCGAGGAGTACCTGGAGCAGACGGCGATCGCCAACCCGCATGCCCGGATCCATTTCCAGGGCCCCGACGGGCCGGAGCGGATCCTGGAGCGGTCGAGCGACGAGCTGCCCCCCGAACCCAAGGAGATCAAGCCGCATCCCTACGGCGTCGAGCTCGGCCGGCTGGTGACCATGCTCCAGGAGCAGCCCAAGCTGACCCTCGCGCAGTTCCTCACGCAGTCGTTCTCGCGGGTGTCGCACGGCACGGCGAAGAGGATCTGCGACGGCGCGAAGCTTTCGCCGCGGACGACGACCGGCCGGCTCGGCCGCGGTGAGGCCGACGCCCTCTACAAGTCGATCCAGGAGACGAAGATCCCGCCGCCGGCGACCGACTGCATCGTGCCGATCGGCGAGCAGCGGCTGCTGGCCGGCCTGCGGCAGGTGGTGCCGGGTGAGTTCTTCACCGCGGCGACGCGGCCGCCGGCGGTGTATCGCGGCAATCCGTTCGTGATCGAGGCGGCGCTGGCCTACGGCGGCGGCGTGGCCGCCCAGAAGGTGACTCGCGAGGCGCTCGGCGAACTCGCCGGCGAGAGCGACGCCCGCAGCCTGCGGCAGTTCCTCACGACCACGTTCTCGGGCCTCGGCTCCGAGGCGGCCGACAAGATCCTCGCCGAGGCCCAGCTCGCCCCGCGGCAGAGCCCGGCCCGGCTCAAGAAGCAGCAGCTCGACGCGCTCCACGGGTCGATGCAGAACGTGAGCGTCGACGAGGGGCAGAGCATGAACGTGCTCCGGTATGCCAACCGGGTGCCGCTGCAGTTCCAGCCCTCCGCCTGTGCGGTGACGCAGACGATCACCTCGACCAGCTGGCGGGCCTACGGCCTGTCGCAGTCGCGCGGCGGTTTGCCCAGTGGCCCGGTCACGGCGATGGTCCACGTGGCGAGCGTCTGGGTGCCGTTCACGAGCGAGTCGAAGGAGGCGATCGCCTCCTATCCGGAGATCCAGAAGGAGATCCGGCTGGCGCTCCAGGCCGTGGGTCGGAAGCTGGGCATGTATCTGCGGCGCCGGCTGCGGGTCGCCCAGGAGGGGCAGCGGCGCACCATCTTCCTCCGCTATCTCGGTGAGGTGGCGACGGCGGTCGCGCAGATCAACGGCGTCGATCGGGCGAAGCTCTACGAGCAGCTGCTGGTCGTGGCCAGGAAGAAGACGGCCGAGGCCGACGTCCGCCTCGACGACCGCGGCAAGCCGATCGAGGACGAGGAGGATCTGGAGCTCGGCGACAACTGCATCATCGTGCCGCCGAAGATCCTGGGTGGCGGAGACGACGCGGCGGCCTCGGCGGCGGCCGAACAGGGGCCGGCGTCGGGCCGGAAGCGGGGGAAGGGCAAGGCGATTGCGGTCGTGGAGGACGACGGGCCGGAGACGACGGGCCCGAAGGCCGGCGCGACGCGGGGGAAAGGGCGGCCCGGCGCCCGCACGAAGGCGGGTGGAAAGTCCGCCGGCCGGCGGCGGTAGCGGACGGCGCCGGAGGTGTGGATGCGCGGCCTGCCGCTGATCGGGGTCGATTTCACGTCGGCGCCGTCGGCCCGGAAGCCGATCACGGTGGCCGTCGGGACGTTGCGCGGCCGTGGCCGCGAGGCCGTGTACGTGCTCGACGCGGTCGAGTCGATTGGGACGCTCGACGCCTTCGCGGCGTTCCTGCGGTCGGACCTGCGCTGGATCGGCGGCTTCGACCTCCCCTTCGGTCAGCCGCGGTCACTCATCGAGCACGAGGGCTGGCCGACCGAGTGGCGCCGGTTCGTCCGCTTCTATTGCGGTCAGCCGCGGGACCGGCTGCGCGGCGTGTTCCGGCGCTGGTGTGCGAGTCGGCCTGTGGGGGACAAGTTCGCCTGGCGCCGGGCAGACCGGCCGGCGGGTTCGAGTCCGGCGATGCGCTGGGCGAATCCACCGGTCGCCTGGATGATGCATGCCGGCATCGGCCGGATGCTCGCGGCGGGGCTGTCGTTTCCGGCCCACGATCCGCCGCATCGCGCTCGTGACGGTCAGCGGATCGCGCTGGAGGCCTATCCGGGGTACACGGCGCGGCGAGTCGTGGCGGGCTCCTACAAGAGCGACGTGCCGGCGAAGCAGACGGCCGACCGTGAGGTGCGGCGTCGGTCGATCGTGCGGGCGCTGGTGGCGGGGCGGGCGGGGCTCGGGGTGGCGCTCGAGGTGAGCCGCGGGTGGCGGCAGCGGCTGATCGCTGATGGCTCGGGTGATGTGCTCGACGCGGTGATCTGTGGCCTGCAGGCGGGGCATGCCGCGCTCCGGCCCGGCTACGGCCTGCCGACCGATCTCGATCGGCTCGAGGGCTGGATCGCGAGCGTGCCGGCGCCGCGTTGATACGAGTCGGGGAAGAAAAAGGTGTCATACGGGTCACACTTGACCCTCGCGCGGTTCGCTGGTCGGGGTTACCCATGCCCCATCGCCGGACGTTCGCGGATGCCATCGTGGCATCCGCTCACTCAGACCGGCCCGCGCTTCGGCATCCTGCCTGCGCTTGGCCGCTCAAGCCGGCTCCTGGGCCATGGGCAACCCCGCCCGATCCGATGGTTCAGCAGGATCGTTTGGGGCGCGAGGATCAAGTGGGCGCCGTATCAGCCACCTTTTGCCGGTCGCCGGAGGCGACACGGCCCCGGCCAGAGGCCGGGGTCTGCAGACAAAAGGTGGCAGACACCTTTTTCCAAGCCGCGCCGCGTGCTTTGCTGTATCCCGCACGCAGCGGCCGGAGGCCGCGCCGCGTGCATACTTCACGCAGCCCCGTCGGCATCGAGCCTCGGTCTGCTTGGCGAGCCTCCGCTCGCTCCTGAAGGGCCGCCATCCAGGCGGCCAGTTGGGCGCGCCCGCCCACACGCAGCGGCCGGAGGCCGCGCCGCGTGCATACTTCACGCAGCCCCGTCGGCATCGAGCCTCGGTCTGCTTGGCGAGCCTCCGCTCGCTCCTGAAGGGCCGCCATCCAGGCGGCCAGTTGGGCGCGCCCGCCCACACGCAGCGGCCGGAGGCCGCGCCGCGTGCGCCCGCGCGCAGCGGCAACGCCCGGCGGGAGGCCGGGCGGCTCGGCGCGGCGAACCTTGGCTTCGCCCCGCCGAGCGTAAGCCTGCGAGGGCCAGGATGGCCTCGCAGGCGCGATACACAGAGCGTAAGCCTGTCGGGGCCATGGATGGCCCGACAGGCGCTCAAGTCAGAAAACGTCCAACTGGAAGTGATGCCCGTGGTGATAGCGACGGGACTTCGGATAGTAGTTCTGCCACGCCCGGTTGTAGACCGGCACCCGCATCTCCTGCGGATAACGATGGTAGAGATCGTTCGCCGACTGCATGTACCCGTCGGCATAGAAGTTGTGCGGATACCAGACGTACGGATAGTGGTACAGCCGGTTCCAGTCGTGGCTGTTGTAGGTGGCGCCCCACTGGTAACCGTAGGCCTGGGCGCCGGCAGCCGGAGGCTGAGCCTCGGCCACGCCGGCCAAACACAGAATCGCGGCCGTGCACACGGCGGCGAGCAGGCGATGTCGCATCGGAATGTCCCCCCGGAAAAACCGAACCCGGAGTCAGGTATCGGCCCCCGGCACGACCGTTCTTCACGGAAAAGTCGCCGGCATGGAAACCGTGGGAAAGATCGGCAAGGTTTCCCTGGCCGCTGGCCCCCGGAAAATCCGTCCCCCGGCAGAGCCGCTCAGGCGGGCTGCGGCTTGCCGGCCGGCAGCCGGCCCTCGGCCAGTTCCCGATCCCACTCGTCGATCAGCGGCCAGTGGGGGGCACAGGTGCCGAAGTCGGCCAGCGTGAGATACCCGCGCAGCCGGGCGATCGTCCGGGCGAGCAACTGGTCGTCCTTGCGGAAGATCGGTCCATGACTGGGGAGCAGCCAGGCGACGTCGCTGGCGGCGATTCGCTCCAGCGACGAGACGAAGGAGGGGATGTCGCTGCCGTGATGGGCGTCGATCGCGCCGACGGAACCGTCGCGGTAGATGTTGTCGCCTGAAAAGAGCAGATCGCCGAGCCGCAGCGCGAGCTGGCTGTCGGTGTGGCCGGGCGTGTGCCAGGCCTCCAACTGCCGGGAGCCGACCTCGAGCCGGTCGCCCTCCTCGAGCAGCCGATCGACCTTCACCGGGGGCATATCCATATGGACGTTCTGCGCGGCGATCTCCGCGAACGTGCGGACGCGGTCCCCCGACTCGAGCGCCTCCACCGCCTTGGCGTGGGCGTAGACGGGGGCCTTGAGGATCGTCCTGGCCTTCGCCAGCCCCTGGATGTGATCGACGTCGGCGTGGCTGGCGATCAGCCCCTGGCACTGGGAGAGGGGAAAATCCATCTGCCGGATCATCTCGATGATCTCGTCGACGCTCTCGTCATAGCCGATGTCGATCAGGCACCAGGAGCGGTCGTCATAGACGAGGTACACGTTGCAACCGATCCGCCAGCCCGCCTGGTGGTTCATCTCGATCACACCGGGAAAAACGGGTCGTCGTTCGAGCATCGGAGCAGGCCGGGGTCGGGGGATTTGCGATGCCTTCCCGCGGAGGACAGACTGAAGCCTCGGGACGCGGTCGGCTTTCCCACTCACGAAGTGTAGGAAGCGGGGCCGGCGGTGGCAATCCACGGACGCACGGAGACGGCTGGTGCACGAGCAGGCGACGACGGTCGGAGCCGGTCGGCCGTATGCCGCGTGGGCGGATGAAGTCGCCGAACTGGCGTCCCTCATCGAGGCCCTCGAGCCGGCGGCCCGGGCCGTCCGGGCGCCGGAGCCCGAGCGGACCGAGTGGCACGGTGCCCTGTTCGGCAAGCTGCGGCCCCAGGTGGCGCGGGAGCCCGTGCTCGTCGCCGCGGTCTGCGGCGGCACCAACACCGGCAAAAGCCTGATCACCAACTCCCTCGTCGGCGCGGAGGTGAGCCGATCGGTGCCGGAGGCGGCGCGAACGCGGCATCCGGTCGCCTGCCTGCCCCGCGGCCTCGCCGGCAGGATCGACCTCGCGGCGTTGTTTCCCGGCTTCACGCCCGTGCCCTGGACCAGCGGGGCCGACGCCCTCGCGGCGGATGATGCCGACCGGCTCGTGTGGCGCGAGGATCCCGGCGGCAGCCAGCCGGCCCGGCTCGTGCTCCTCGACACGCCCGACATCGACGGCACGCTGCGCGAAAACTGGCAGCGGGCGGAGCTGGTTCGCAACGCCTGCGACGTGCTCGTCGCCGTGCTCACGCAGCAGAAGTACAACGACGCCACCGTGCGCGATTTCTTCAGCGCCGCCGCGGCGGCCGGGAAGACGGTGATCGTGGTCTTCAACATGGTCTCGTGGCCGCAGCAGCGCGAGCGGGTCGCCGGCTGGCTGGCGACGTTCACCGCCGAGACCGGCGTCGCGCCGCTGGCCGTCTACGCCGCCCCCCACGACTTCGCGGCGGCCGAGGCGGGCCGCATCGACCTCCATCCGCTCCCCGAACTCACTCCCGATGGCGCCGCCACCGGCCTGGCGGAGCGGCTCGCCGGCTGTGACTTCGACCGCATCAAACTGGTGGCGATGCGGGGCGCGCTGGGCGTCGTGGTCGATCCCGCGACCGGAGCCGGTGCCTGGCTCGACGGCTTCGAGCTGGCGGCCCGCGGCTGGCGCGACGCACAACGGCTCCTCGAGGAGGAGGGACGGGTGCGCGTGGAGATGCCCGCCGCCCCGCGCGAGATCGTCTGGAACGAGATCTGGAAGTGGCTGGAGCCGCGCCGCTCGACGCTCGACCTGGCGGTCAGCGGCGCCTACCGCTACGCCGGTCGGGGCCTGTCCTGGGCCGCCCGGAGGATCGGCCTCGTGCGCAGCGAACAGGAACGACGCGAGGACTTTTCGGCCCAGGAGCTCGCGGCCCTCAAACTGGCGCTCGGCGACTTCGTCGACCGGCTGGAGGCGGCCTGCCGCCGGGACCAACGACTCGGGGAGATGTTCGGCGCCCGGCTCGCGTCCGCCGACCGTGGCCTGTGGTATGCCGACCTCGAGCGCCGGCACGCGGCCCTGCCGCTGGTCTCGGAGGCGTACCGGCATTTCGTCCGCACCGAGCTCGATCGCTTCGCCCGCGACAATCCGGCGCTCGTCGGCTGGGTCCTGACGGGGCTCAACGTCGGCGCACTGGCCCGCCCGGTGATCACCGTGGGGCTCGGGCTGGCGGGAGCGGCGGTCGTGCCGGCGGCGGCGGCCACGGCCGGCGGCCTGACCACGCTCGTGCATCACGTCGGTGACGTGGTGGTGGGCACGGCGGCCACGCTGGCCGGGGAGGGAGCGCTCGGCCTGACCGCCGCCGGGCTCAAGCCGCTCGTGGAGACGTTGTTCGCCGGCTGGTCGGCCGAGCGCGGCCGGGTCCTCGCCGAGACGCTTCACGACGTCGTCCTCGGCGACCGCCTCGACGCGATCGAGCGGCTCGCCGCCGCGGCGGCGCGGCCCGAGGTCGCCCGGGCGCGGCGGCTGCTCGGCGCGTTCGCCAGGGAGCACGGCTGAGATGCACGAATCCGCGTCCACTTCCGTTCGTCAGCCCGCGGCCCTGCCCGAGCCCGACTTCACCGGCTTCGATCTCCTCGTCGAGGGGCTGGACCGCTGGGCCGGCTCGCTCGCCGAGTGGCCCCCGGCCCGTCGCGTTCTCGATGAGTGGCGGCAGGTCGCGCCGCGGCTCGACCGCGCGGGGCGCGAGCTGTCGCGGGTGCTCGTCGTCGGCGTGGTCGGAGGCACCGGCACCGGCAAGAGCACGCTCGTCAACGCCCTCGCCGGCTGCGACGTGACCGCGGCGGGAGACGTCGCCCGGCCGACGACGATCGCGCCGGTCGTCGTCGCCGCGCCCGACGTCGATCTCTCCTGGCTGCCGCTCGAGGCCATGGCCGCCCGGGTGGTGCGGAGCGACGCGCCGGCGGTGGCCAACATCGTGCTCGTCGATTGCCCGGACCCCGACACCCAGCCGGTGGCGACACGGTCTGCCGACAGCGGCCCGCGGCCGAGCGACGCAAACTGCAATCGCGACCTCCTCGAGGCCGTGCTGCCGGCCTGCGACGTCCTGCTCCTGGTCGCCACGGCGCAGAAGTACAAGTCGTGGATCGTGGCCCGGGAACTCGCCGCCTTCGCCCCCGGCCGGCCGCTGCTGTTCGTGCAGACGCATGCCACGCGCGATCCCGACATCCGTCCCGACTGGCGGCTGGAGCTCGAGGCCCAGGGCTTCAGCGTGCCGCGGATCTTCCGCGTCGACGGTGTCGAGGCCGGGCGTCGGACGGCGGGGATGCTCGAGCCTGATCCGGGGTTTCGTGAACTGACCGATGCGATCGAGCAGGAACTGGTGGGCCGCGCGGCACGGCGCGTGCGTCGCACCGGCGCCATCGACCTCGCCGCCTGGTTCACGCGTCAGGCCCGGGGCATGCTCGGGCCGATGGAAGAGCCCGTCGCCCGGCTCGGCGCCGGCGTCGCCGCCGAGCGGGCGCGGCTGGAGGCGATCCTGGCCACGGCGGTGGGTGCGAAGCTGCGGGCGGGCCGGAGCGCGTGGCAGCGGCTGATCACCGACGAGGTCGTCGCCCGCTGGCACGGCGGCCCATTTGCCACGTTTCTCCATGCCCTCGCCGCGGTCGGGGGACTGTGGCGCCGCAGCGGCGTAGCCGGGGGCGTGATCGGCCGGCTGCTCGCCGCCGGAGGTCGCCCGGTGGATGTCGGCGATGGCGGCTGGCAGGCCGTCGCCGAGCTTGGCCTCGGCCCGGCCGATGTCGAGCAGTCGCGCAGCATCCTCTCCGGGCTCGCCGCCGGCGCGGGCGTCGGTGAACCGCTCGTCGGCAGGCCGCGGATCGAAGCCGGTGCCGCCCGGCAGGCGACCTCCGCGGTCCTCGACCGCACCGGCTCCTGGCTCGGCGCCGGGATCGCGGCGCTCGTGGCGGAGCGGCGCGGCCGCGCGGGCGGTCCGACGCTGCACTGGATCTGCGAGGCCGCCTTTACGGCGCTCGTCGCCGTCGTGCTCCTGCGGGCGGGTTGGGACTTCTTCGTCGGCCACCTCTGGCTGGGGCGGCCACAGGCGGGGGAGGGAGGGCTGCAGGCGGCCATCATCTGGGTGCTGCTCTGGGGGCTGGCCCTGCGCTGGATCGTGTTCGCCATCGTGCGGCGCGGCCTCGACCGCGACATCACCGCGCTCGTCGGCCGGCTGCCCGCCGCGGGCCTCGTCGATCCCCTGCTCGGCGACTTCGCGGCGGCGGCCACACGGGCTCGCGAATACCTCGACACCGCCGCCCGTCTCGACCGGGAGGCCGAGTCGCTCGCCGCGGCGCTCGGCGAACCGGCGGCCCGGCTCGGCCGGCTGCGCGGAGGATCGTCATGAGGCCGGGCGGCGTGCTCCTCGCGGTCGCTGCCATCGTCTGCGGCGCGGCCGGCGCGGCCGAACTCGACGCCGTCCGGGCCCGGGGGGAACTCGTCTGGGCAGCGGATCAGGAGGGGGGCGGTCCGCACGTGTTCGTCGATCCCGACGCCCCCTCCCGGCTCGCGGGGTTCGAGGTCGAACTGGCCGCGCTCATCGCCGGGGAACTCGGCGTGAAGCCGCGGTTTCAGCAGGGGCAGTGGGACCGGCTGCCACTCTTGCTCGGCCGGACGGCCGACTGCGTCATCAACGGCATCGAGCTGACGCCAGAGCGCCGGCGCGACTACCGCTGCTCGCGTTCCTACTTCGCCTACGCCCTGCAGCTCGTCGCCCGGCGTGACGCGCCGCCGCCGGCGCTGGCGGCGCTCGCCACTCCGAGCCCTGCGGGCCGGTGGCGGATCGGCGTGCTCACCGGCTCGGCGGCGGAGACCGCGGCCCGCGAGGGGGGCTGGGAGGCCGAGGTGGTGGGCTACGACGGCACGGTCGATTCGCTCGAGCAGCTCGCCGGCGGCGTCCTCGACGCGGTGCTGATGGACGACTGCATCTTCAATTTCTACGCCGACCGGTTCCCGACGCTGCGCACCGTCGAGCGGCCGTTCGCCGGCGGGTCATACACCGTGCTCACGGCGCCCGACACACCCCGGCTCGCGGCCGAGATCGATGCCGCGATCGGCCGGCTGATCGGTGACGGCCGGCTCAAGTCGCTCTACGACCGCTGGGACCTCGCCGGCCGCCAGCAGATGCTCCTGCTCCGCGACGCGACCGAGGTGCCGCCGGCGCCGCGCGGGACGCTGGCCGAACTGGTGCGCGACACGCTGCCGCTCCTCCTCCGGTCGGCCGGCATGACGCTCTTCCTGTCCTGCGTGGCGTTCCCGCTGGCGGTGATCATCGGGCTCGCCGTGGCGGTCGGGCGCACCTACGGGCCCCCTTTCCTGAGGCCGCTGCTGGCCGCCTACGTCGAGTTCCTGCGCGGCACGCCGCTCCTCCTCCAGCTGTACGCCATCTACTTCCTGCTTCCCAAGATCGGGCTCGCCCTGCCGGCGCTGGCGGCGGCGATCGCCGGGCTGGCGCTCAACTACTCGGCGTATGAGTCGGAGATCTACCGGGCCGGGCTCAAGGCGATTCCCACGGGGCAGTTCGAGGCGGCCCTGTCGCTGGGACTGAGCCGGTGGCAGGCGCTGCGGCACGTGGTCGTGCCGCAGGCGGTGCGGATCGTGATGCCGCCGGTGACGAGCGACTTCATCGCCCTGTTCAAGGATACGAGCGTCTGCTCGGCGATCACGGTCATCGAGCTGACGAAGCGGTACAGCGTGCTCGCCCTGTCCACCGGACGGATCGTGGAACTCGCCGCGGTCACCGCGCTGCTCTACCTGGCGATGAGCTGGCCGCTGGCGATCCTCTCGCGCTGGTTCGAGCGCCGGCTGGAGCGGCCGGCCGGACCGAGCGCCTGACCCCCGCCGCGCGGAACCGTCGTCAATGATCACCGTTGCCTCGCTGTCGAAGAGCCGATCCGGCGTGCGCGTCCTCGACGACGTGTCCCTGGCGGGGGAGCCGGGCACGGTGACGGCGCTCGTCGGGCCGTCTGGCAGCGGCAAGACGACGTTGCTCCGCTGCCTCAACGGCCTGGAGACGTTCGACGCCGGCAGCCTGGCGATCGCCGGCCACCGGCTGGAGGCGGGCCGGCATGCGCCGGCGACGCTGGAGGCCCTGCGGCGCGACGTGGGGATGGTGTTCCAGCAGTTCCACCTGTTTCCGCACCTCTCGGTGCTCGACAACGTGGCGCTGGCGCCGCGGTTGGTGCGGCGCCAGCCCCGCGCGGAGGCCCGGGAGCGGGCGATTGGGCTCCTCGAGCGGGTCGGCCTGGGGAGCTTCGCGTCCTCCCGACCGGCGACGCTCTCCGGTGGCCAGCAGCAGCGGGTGGCGATCGCGCGGGCGCTGGCGATGGAGCCGCGGGTGATGCTCTTCGACGAGCCGACGAGCGCCCTCGATCCGGCGATGTCGGCCGAGGTGCTCGATGTCATCGTCGGGCTGGCCCGGTCGGGGCAGACGATGGTCGTGGTGACCCACGATCATGCCTTCGCCAAACGGGCCGCCGGCTGGGTGGTGCTCCTCGAGGCGGGCCGCATCGCCCGGCAGGGTGCGGCCGTGGACCTGCTCTGACCGCGTTCCATCGCGCGGCCGCCGCCCTGTCGCGCGGCGGCCGCGCGGTCATGCGCACCGCGCGTCTTGCCCAGCCGGTGCAGTCGGCATCCCGGAAACATGGGTTTCGCGGCCGGCGCCGGTTTTCTGATTGCGGCGGCCGGCGGGGCCGAGATAATCCCTAGGCGTCGTTGGGTCCGCGCTGATTCTCCGGGATTTTTCTCCGTGGCCACCATCGCCCGCTCCCGTGCCCTGTCGGTGCAGGGCGTCCACTGGGAATACCTCGTCCCGATCGCGGCGGTCCACCTGCTCGCCTGCCTGGCCGTCGTTCCCTGGTGCTTCAGTTGGTCGGGGGTGATCCTGGCGGCGATCGGCACGAACTTCTTCGGCACGCTGGGGATCAACCTCTGCTACCACCGGCTGCTTTCGCATCGCAGCCTGACCGTGCCGGTCTGGCTGGAGCGGACGCTGGCGACCATCGCCCTCTGCTCGCTCGAGGACACGCCCTGCCGCTGGGTCGCCAACCACCGGCTGCACCACCGGCACTCCGACGAGGAACCCGATCCACATTCGCCGCGGGACGGCGTCGTCTGGGCACACATGGGCTGGCTGTTCGAGCGTGTGCCGCACCGGCGGTCGGCGGCGTTTCTGGAGAAGTACGCCCGCGACATCCTCGCTGACGGCTACTACCGCGGCCTGGAGCGGCGGCCGTGGGCGATCGTGGCGATTTACATCGCCCATGCCATGATTTTCGCGCTGGCCGGCCTGCTCGTCGGCCGCTGGGCAGGCGGCGACTGGGGCCATGGCCGGCAGCTTGCGGTGAGCTGGCTGGTGTGGGGCGTTTACGTGCGGACCGTGCTGGTCTGGCACATCACATGGAGTGTCAATTCGCTGACCCATCTCTTCGGTTACCGCACCTATGCCACCGCCGAGGACAGCCGCAACAACTGGTTCGTGGCACTCGTGGCGATGGGGGAGGGCTGGCACAACAACCACCACCACGATCCGGCGAGCGCGAGCGTGCAGCACCGCTGGTGGGAATTCGACGTCACCTACTACCTGATCCTGTTCCTCGAGCGGATCGGCCTCGCCACCGACGTCATCCAGCCCCGGCACGTCCGGCAACGGGGTGGCACGGGAGCCTGAGGTGGTGGAGCGGCCGTGATTGTCCGTTGCGTCGGCTGCGGCGGCGTGCTATGCTTTTTTAAGTTCGGAATCGATGATGGCGTGTGTCCGACCGTGATGTCGGGCCTTGTGCGCCGCGATCGCATCTCTCGAAGCGACGTTCCGGGATGAATGGCCAGAGGCCGTTCCCCGCAGCGGGTGTCGCTTGGCAGGCCGTGATCCATCGTGGGATCGCCGTGCCGCTGTGGCCCTGCTTCCGCTTTCCGTGCGTGTTTTCTGCGCCCCCGTTCCAGAAATGGCTTTTCAGATGACGTCGTTCACCGACCTCGGACTTTCCGCCCCCCTCCTGCGCGCCCTCGACACCGAGGGCTACGCCACGCCGACGCCGATCCAGGCCAAGGCGATCCCCCACGTTCTCGCCGGCCGCGACCTGTTCGGCTGTGCCCAGACGGGCACCGGCAAGACGGCCGCCTTCGCCCTGCCGCTCATCGAGCGCTTGCTCGCCGCGCCGCGGCAGCGGGCGCCGCGCCGCTGCCGGGTGCTGGTGCTCGCCCCGACCCGCGAACTCGCCAGCCAGATTCACGACAGTTTCCGGGCCTACGGCCGGCACACCGGGCTCACGAGCGTCGTCGTCTATGGCGGCGTCGGCCAGCGGCCGCAGGCCGACGCGCTGATGCGCGGGGTGGACGTGCTCGTCGCCACGCCCGGCCGGCTCCTCGACCTCGTCGGCCAGCGGCTCGCCGACCTGCGGTCGGTCGAGTTCCTCGTCCTCGACGAGGCCGACCGGATGCTCGACATGGGATTCATCCACGACGTGCGCCGGATCGTGGACATGCTGCCCCGCGATCGGCAGACGCTGTTCTTCTCGGCGACGCTGCCGGCCGAGGTGCGGAGGCTTGCCGACGCCATGCTCCGCGACCCGCTCGAGGTGCAGACCGCCCCGCAGGCCACGCCTGCCGAGACGGTCGCGCAGTCGGTGTTCCACGTCGCCAAGAGCGGCAAGAAGGCGGCTCTCGTGTCGCTGCTCCGCGAGTCGCCGATGGACCGGGTCATCGTCTTCACGCGCACCAAGCATGGCGCCGACAAGCTGCAGCGGGATCTCGCCAAGGCGGGCATCGACGCGGCGGCGATCCATGGCAACAAGTCGCAGAACCAGCGCGAGCGGGCCCTGGCCGCCTTCAAGGCCCCGCGGCCGCCGGTGCTCATCGCCACCGACATCGCCGCCCGGGGCATCGACGTCGATGACGTCTCGCACGTCGTCAACTTCGAGCTGCCGCACGAGCCCGAGACCTACGTCCACCGCATCGGCCGCACCGGCCGGGCAGGCCGAACGGGAGAGGCCGTCAGCTTCTGCGACCCGGAGGAACGGCTGCGGCTGCGGGCGATCGAGCGGCTCCTGCAGCGGTCGATCACGTCGCGGAACGCCCCGCCGGCCGGAGCCGAAGACGACGTCACCGAGACCGAGGCCGGTACGGAGCGGTCGTCACGCGGTCGCAACCGCGGCGGCCGCCAGGGAGGCCATCAGTCCGGTCGTCAGGGCACGCACCACGCCCGGCAGCAGGGGGGAGGCGGTGGCGGAAGAAGCCGGCGCGGCCGATCGCGTGGCACGACGGCCACGGCCAGCCGCCCTGTCGCGGCGCAGGCAGTCGCAGCACCAGTGCCGGCCGCCCGCACCGCGCCTGGCGCCGGAGGCAACGGTCGCGTCAAGCGCCGCTACCGCCGCGGGCTGTAGGCGGACCGTGGTGCGAGGCGGCGGCACTCGGACTGTCGGCACGTGCCCGCATCGACTCGTGGCCCGGGGCGGGGGCTACCGGCGGGCATCGACTGTGCGCACCGCCTTGTAGGCGAGAATCCGCTCGTCGGCGGTCACCAGCGTCAATGCGTTGATCCGTGCCGTCGCCACGAGCATGCGGTCGGCCGGGTCCTTGTGGAACCTACCCGGCAGTTTGTACGCCTCGATCGCGATACGATGATCGATATCGACGCTCCGGGCCTCCAGGGAATCCATCGCCGTCCGCACCCAGCGGTCCAGGCTGCCCTTGAGTTCCAGCAAGCCGCCCGCCACGAGGCGGGCGATCTCCAGTGACGAGACCGCGGACACGCACAGATCGTCACCGGTCGTCTCGAGCAGGGTTCGAGTCTTGGTGCCGATGGCATCCGGCTGCTCCTGCGTCCAGATCCAGACGTGCGTGTCGAGCAGCAGGCTCACGAGCCGGCTTCCCAGTCGGCCGAGAAGTCGGCATGGACGATGTCGCCCTTGATCCGCATCCGTCCACGTTGCTTGCCGAGCCGACGCCGTGGAACCGGTTCACGGACCGGTTCGATGCGGGCCAGCGGCCGCCCGCGTCGCGTCACGATGATCGGTTCGGCGGTCCGCTGCGCCTCCCGGAGGAGGGCGATGCACTGGGCCTTGAACGTCGATAGGATGACGGTCTTCATGGACGCAATCATACCAGTTCATGTGACCAGGTCAACAAAATACCTCGCGAGCCGCAGCCGTTCTGCCACAACGCGCTGGCCTTGAGCCGGATCCGGGTGGGCGGCTATCGTCCCGCCCGATCGGCTTGGATTCGCCCCCGGAGGACCTGCGATGACTCGGCGGCTGGCTGCCCGGCGGATGCCTGTCCTGTGCGTGGTGCCCATCCGCAGCCTGCTGCTCTGCATGTTCTGCATCGCCGCTGGGATCAGCGTGGCGGGAGAGCCGCTGCCGGGGGCGGCACAGGGCACGATCGAAGGGCATCCGGCGCTCGCCCGGGCGCCGCGGCATACGCGGACCGCCAAGGGCCTCGCCGGCGATGCGGTCAACGTGGCCTTCGTCGGCAGCGAGGAGGAACTGCACCACGTGCTCGGCTCGGCCGGCTGGTATGCCGCCGATCCGGTCACGCTGCGGACGTCGCTGCGGATCGCCGCCGACGTCGTCCTCCACAAGCCCTACCCGCACGCGCCGGTGAGCGACCTGTATCTGTGGGGCCGGAAGGAGGACGCCGCCTTCGAGCAGCCGGTCGGCGACAGCCCGAAGCAGCGGCACCACGTCCGTTTCTGGCGGTCGCAGGAAGTCGATGCCAAGTCGCGGCCGCTGTGGATCGGGGCGGCCACCTACGACGAGCGGGTCGAACTCAGCCGCACGGCGGGCATCACCCACAAGATCGGGCCGGACATCGACCGGGAGCGAAACAAGCTCGTCCATGACGCCATCCGCAGCGGACACCTCGACGGCTACTACTGGGTGGACCGGTTTCACGAGGCGGCCGAAGGGAAGAACGGCGGCGGCGACCGGTACGTCACCGATCGCCGCCTCGTGATCGGCGTCATCGGCCTGCGTCGGTAGCCGGCGGCGGAGCGGCGGACTCGTCGATCTCCTTGACGGAGAAATCTCACGGGGGTCGGCCGGCGATACGCCGGGGCGGGCCTGGTGCCCGCCTAAGACACAAGTCGTTGCTGTCGGCCCTGACTTTACAGCCTGTGGAGACGCATTCTGATGGGACGGGATGTGGTCGCTGGGGGAATTTTCCGGGGCGAGCACTCGGCAGGGGGTGCCGCGACCATGACGCCGGGCTGTGGAAGCAAGCGCAGGCATGGATGCCGAAGCGCAGCGTACATGCAGTGAACGAAGGCCGGGACGGCCGGAGAGAACGTCCGGCGACATGGTGGCGGCACCCTCTGCCCCTGGTAACCGGGACGCCGGTCGGGCACGCGGGTGGGCAGGAGAAGATGGCCCGAGGCGGCGTCGGCGCGGCTCGGTCGCCGGCGGAAAACAAAAAACTCCGCCCGGGACTTTTGGTCCCGGGCGGAGCTCACTGGCCGAAGTCGGGCAACAGATCTCCGTTCGACCTATCGACCGTCAACTCACTTGACGGAAACCGTCCGGCTCACCGCGACCACCTTGGTCTGCGTCTTGACAGACGCGGACGCATCGGGGGTCGGAGCAGCCTCGACGCAGCCGTTGCCGGCCCCGCAGGCGGGCTCCGCACCGCAGCCCGGCTCGCAGCAGCCGTTGCCGGCCGAGCAGTCGGGCTCGCTGCCGCAGCAGCCGGTGCAGCTCTTGCGGGACTTCTTCGCGGCGTGGATCGCCTTGAGGAGGTCACGAATCGGCGTCGGGCACTTCCGCTTCGAGCAGCAGCCAGCGGCAGCACCGCAGCTCGGCTCGCAGCAACCATTCCCGGCGTCGCAGGCCGGCTCCGCACAGCCGTTGCCGGCTCCGCAGGCGGGCTCCGCACAGCCGTTGCCAGCCCCGCAGGCGGGCTCCGCACAGCCGTTGCCAGCGCCACAAGCCGGCTCGCAGCAGCCGGTGCAGCTGCGGTGCTTCCGCTTGCACTTCTCGAACAGGCCCTTCAGCCCGCCGAAGAGGTCATGCTTCTTGAACTTCCGGACACCGCAGCACGACGACGCACCGCAGGCCGGCTCGCAGCAGCCGTTGCCAGCATCGCAGGCCGGCTCCGCACAGCCGTTGCCGGCTCCGCAGGCAGGCTCCGCACAACCATTGCCGGCTCCGCAGCCGGGCTCACAAGCGCCCGCACAGCCGTTGCCGGCTCCGCAATCGGGCTCACAGCACGAGGTGCAGCCCTTGTGGCCGAGCATCTTGTTCAGAAGCTCGAACCCGAAGGACTGGCTACAAACGGTGACACCAAAAACCAGCGCACCGAGAAACATCATACGCTTCATCGAGCCACATCTCCTTTGCTTGCGGATCACGCGAGAGTCGACGTCCCGTTCGCGAGGCTCGTCACCCCGAGGTTGTGATCCACGAACTGTTCCGCGGCAGGCCTGTCGAGCCATTCCGTGACTCGATTGATCGCAGGTTGCTGCCGCCCCCTGGTTGCCCGACGGGCACAGTGATGCCCCGGGGGACAAGGGGGCTATCGGCGACATGGGGAAAGCGGCTTGAGCTACGTCGAAGTATTTTTCGAACGGCCCTGCGGCCCTGCGCATTGCGAAAAACATGCAGCGAAACCGCATCATGCGGGTCGTGCGGCGCGACGCCTCACGACCCGCACAGCTTCGCGCATCGAGGCGGCAAAGTTTCACATTCCTGACCGCCGGCAGCGGTCATGCGCCGCGTTTCCGCCGGCAGGTCGTGTTTCTTGACAGTCGTTGCCCAACCGGTAAACTCCGAATCGACTCTGGTGGCCGGGCGAGGGCAGCTGCTCCTGCCCGGCAAACAGGGAACTCCGGTGTGAATCCGGGACGGCCCCGCCGCTGTGATCGGGCGATTTTCTCGGGGCCACGCTCGTCGTGGCCCGTGAAAGACAGGCCGGCTGCATTCGATCCATTGCGATCCTCCTGCTCCTGGCGGAGGGAACGCGAGAAGGACGCAGCCGGCGGATGCCCGAAAGTCAGAAGACCTACCAGGTGTCGGGAGTCTGTCGGACCGCGAGGGCGGAATGACGGGCACGGCCGCGGGAGCGGCCGGTCGTGACAACGCTCAGGATCCGCTGCTGCAAGCCCCCGCTTCGTATCCCGGTCGCTCGTGCGCCTGCACGGGCTGCCTGCGGTTCGAGGTGTGCGCTTGCCAGGCGGTCATTCGATGGATTTCCCTGCGCGGAGTCGGCGGAGCGGCATGACGCTCGTCGAACTGCTGGTCGTGGTGGCGGTACTCGCCGCACTCTTGGCCCTGCTGCTGCCGGCCGTCCAGGCCGTGCGCGAGGCGGGGCGGCGGGTGCAGTGCGCCAGCAATCTGCGTGAGATCGGCTGCGCTCTCCATGGTCACCTGCTGGCGAAGCGCGTGTTTCCAGCCGGCTGCCTAGAGTGGAAACCCGGCACTGGTGGCACGAACCGCTGCCTGGCCTGGAGCGCGTTCATCCTGCCGTGGCTGGAACAGCAGAGCCTCGCCGACCGGATTGACTTCTCCAAGCCCTACGATCATGCGGTGAATGCCGCCGCCGCGGCGGTTCCGCTCCCGGTCTTCGCCTGTCCGTCGGCGGGCCGCATTCCGCTCGTCGGCGGCCTCGGGGGCAGTGACTACGGCGGCATCAACGGCGAACGGATCCGCTCCCCGAACAACCCGGAGAAAGGCGTGTTCATCAACAACCGGGGGATCGCCGAGCGGGAAATCAGCGACGGGCTCTCCAACACGCTGTTCGTCGGCGAGTGCGCCTCCGGCCCCTGGCCCGACGGCCAGTGGATCAACGGCCGCAATCTTTTCGACCAGGCCTATTCCGTGAACTGGCCGACCTGGGAGGACGAGATGCGCAGCCGTCATTCCGGTGGCGCCCACGGTTTGTGCGGCGACGGTGTCGTCCGCTTCATCGCCGATGCGACCGATCGTCTCGTGCTCGCCGCCGTCTGCACCCGCAACCGGGGCGAGACGGAGCCGACACCCTGGTCCCAGCCCTGACGAATCCGACGTTCCACTCGCCCGGAGGTGCCGCTCCTCACCGCTGACCGCTCCGTATCGCAGCTCGCTGCGTGACGGATTTCGTCGTCGTGCCCGGCCGTTCATGCCGGTTGCGGGCAGCAGCATCGTCGTCGGCCCTCTCTCAGGAAAGTGTGTGTCATGCGTTCTTCAGGTTTTCATGCACGAATGCGCGCGGTCATCGTGTCGCTGGCCAGCCTCCTCCTCTGCGCGGCCGTGTGGCCGCCTCGCGTGCGGGCCGATGTCGTCATCGGGTTCGAGGATCTCACCGTGCCGATGGCCGGTTTCTACAACGGCAACCCCGGCGGCCTGATGGCCGGCCATTCCGTGACGGGAAGCTGGGCATCGGGGGGCGTCCTCTTCGCCAATCAGTTCGGCATCGACGCATCCTACGGATATGAGTCCTGGGCCGGTTTTTCCTTCTCGAACGTTGCTGTGCCGGGTCCCGCGACGTTTACGAACCAATACGCTTCATATCCCGGCGGTGGCGCCAGCTCGGCGACCTACGCCGTCGCCTATCAGGACACGTTCACCCCCTTCTCGCCGGCCGTCACCCTGCCGGTGGCCACGGCGGTGTCCGGATTCATGATTGCCAACACCACCTACGCCTACGGAGTTATGGCGGTGGTGGATCCGAACGGGTTCAGTGTTCCGCTGGCCACGGGGACGGGCTGGTTCGCTACGACCGCCACCGGTTTTCGTGGCGGAATCATCACCGATTCCGCGACCTTTTTTCTCGCGGATCTGCGGAGTGCCTCGTTCGTCGGTGTCCGCAGCGGTTGGGAATGGTTCGACCTCACGACTTTGGGGGAGGTTGACCGGATCGCGTTCACGTTCGACGGCAGCGACAAGCACCCGACCTACGGCCTGAACACGCCGGCGTACTTTGCGATGGACAACCTGACGATCTCCGCCGTGCCGGAGCCGGGAACCTGGGCGTTGCTCGGAGGGGGCGTTGCTGCCTGGGGCATCTTTCGGTGCCGGAGACGGGGCGTTCGTTCATGAGTCAGGACACCGTTTGCCGCGTTGCCGCGCTCGAGCACAACGCCCGGGCCTGGGACCGGCTCGCGGCGGCGGGCGCGGAACTGACGCGGCCCGCCGTCGACGAGGCCTTCGCCGATGCCCGCAGCTGGCTGGGCACGGGCGGCAGCGCCGGCCGGCCCTGGATCCCGGAGCGACTCGACGGACTGGACGTCCTGTGCCTCGCTGCCGGTGGCGGCAAGCACGGGCCGATCTACGCCGCGGCCGGCGGTCGTGTCACCGTCGTCGATCTGTCGGGCTCCATGCTCGCCCTCGACCGACAGGTGGCCCGGGAGCGTCGCATCGACCTGGAGATCGTGCAGACGTCGATGGACGACCTGGCGATGCTCGGGGCGGGCCGCTTCGATCTCGTCATCCATCCGGTCAGCACCTGCTACATCCCCGACGTGGCCGCGGTGTTCGCGGCAGTGGCGTTCGTCACCAAACCACATGGGCTGTACATCAGCCAGCACAAGTCGCCCACCAGCCTGCAGGCCGGGATCGGCCCCAACGCCGCCGGCCGCTACGAGCTGCGGCATCCGCAAGGGAGCCGCGCGCCGCTCCCGCCGGAGCCACCATCCCGGCTTCGCGAGGCGGGCACGCAGGAGTTCGTGCACCCGCTCTCGGCCCTGCTCGGCGGCATCTGCCGGGCGGGATTCACGATCGAGGATGTTTCCGAGCCCGACCACGCCCGCCCCGATGCCGAGGTCGGTTCGTTCGCCCATCGCGCCGCCTACCTGCCCCCGTACCTCCGCGTCCTCGCCCGGCGAACCGGGGGACCGGCGGCGGCCGGTCGCCTCGTGCTGCTACAACAGTAGCGTCACGGCCCGGGTGCCGGCCGCCCCCGCCCGGTCAACAGGGAAACTGCTGCCATGATCTGCCTCAACGTCCTCCTCCTCGCCAAAGATCCGGCCGACGTGCCGACGATCCGCGCGCATCTCGCCGCCGCCATGCGGAAGAGCCGCACCGAGCCGGGCTGCCTGAGGTTCGACGTCTACCATTCGAACACGGAGCCACGGCGGTTCGTGCTCGTCGAGCACTGGGCCTCGCCCGAGGCGCTCGACGCCCACCGGCTCGCCGAGGCCTACACCACGATCTACAAGCCGCATGTCATGCCGCTCATCGAACGCGAGGGGCATCCGGCGACGCTCCTCGACTGACGCGGCCATGATCCTCCTCATCGACAACTACGACTCGTTCACCTGGAACCTCGTGCAACGGTTCGGCGAGATCGCCCCCGATCTGCCGGTGGAGGTGGTCCGCAACGACGGCATCGGCTGCGCCGACATCGCCGCCCGTGCCCCCGCGTTCCTCGTCATCTCCCCCGGCCCCTGCACCCCCGACGAGGCGGGCATTTCCTGCGACGCGATCCGGCGGTTCGCCGGCCGGATGCCGATCCTCGGCGTCTGCCTCGGACACCAGTCGATCGGGCAGGTGTTCGGCGGGAAGATCGTCCGGGCGCGGCGGCTGATGCATGGCAAGGTCGACCGCATCGAGCACGCGGGGGCGGGACTGTTCACGGGGCTCGCGAGCCCGCTGGAGGCGACCCGGTACCACAGCCTCGTCATCGATCCGCCGACGCTGCCGGCGGAGTTCGCCGTCGACGCCTGGTCGACGGCTCCGGATGGGTCGCGCGAGATCATGGCGATTCGCCATCGAACACTCCCGGTGTTCGGCGTGCAGTTCCACCCCGAGAGTTTTCTCACCCCCGCCGGCCATGACCTGCTGGCGGCGTTTCTCGGCCGCCGCTCCCCGGCGCCGGTCGGCTCCAGCGTGACCGCGGCGCCATGATCGATCTCGCCGCCGCCATCGACCTCGTGGAGCGGACGGCGGCGCCGCTGCCGCCGCGCCGGCAGCGGCTCCTCGATGCCTGCGGGGCCGTGCTCGGCGCGCCGGTCGTCGCGGACTGCGATTCCCCCCCCTGGGATCGGGCGATGATGGACGGCTTCGCCGTGCAGTCGGCCGACTTTGCCCCCGGGGTGCGCGAGACGGTCGAACTGGAGGTGATCGTCGACCTGGCGGCGGGGGACGTCAGCGGAGTGACGGTGCGGCCTGGGACATGTGCGCGGATCATGACCGGCGCGCCGATTCCCACCGGTGCCGACGCCGTGGTGCCGATCGAACGCGCGGTGGACGGCACCGCGTCGGCCCATGCGGGCGGCCGGGTGCGACTGCGCGACGGGCGTTTCCGGCCGGGGCAGCACGTCGCCCGGCGCGGGGCGGCCTTTCGTCGCGGGCAGGAGGTGCTGCCGGGCGGCAGCCGGCTCG
>BJHK01000016.1 GCA_014192425.1 Planctomycetia bacterium
GGACTGACGCTCACCCGTGCCCGCACCGGCACGGGTGAGCGTGTCGTGACGCGGCTCACTGCCACATCGGCTGGGCCCGCCATGCGGCCAGCGGTCCGAGGATCAGGAGCGGCAGCCAGGCCGCCGCAGCCGGTCCGAGCACGTCGGCTCCGGCGAGGGCGTGGCAGCCCATCAGCACCAGAAAAAACACGATCGTCATCAGCACGCACTGACCGACGGCCACGAAGACGCCGCGGCGAATCGGCCCGAGCACGAGCGGAATGCCCAACAGGGTCAGCGTCATGTCGAGGAACGGGGCCGTGAATCGGGCGTGGATCCGCAGCGGCACCTTCGCTCCCGTGCCGAGGGCCGGGTTGTTGATCGCGGCGATCAGGTCGGGCGTCGCCGAGTAGTGGCTCCAGTTCTCGTCCCTGCAGACCTGCTCGAACGTGACATCGCTGCAGACGAAGCACTGGCGCGGCTCCAGCCAGGCGGCCGTGGCACGGGTGATGACGGCGGGCCGGCCGCCGGACTCGAGCCGCGGCAGGGAGTCGATCTCGGCGGGTTCGCCGACGCCGCTGAGCAGGTAGCCGGCGGGGTGGTCGGGGCCCGCGGGCCGCCAGACGGCCTCGGCGGCGTCGATCTGGTGGCCGTAGTCGCTTCCCTGGAAGTGCTTGGGGAGCAACAGGCTCGGGGACTCGATCCGCATCGGCCCGGCCTGGAAGTGACCGCCGCGGAACAGGATCTCGGTGGCGTTGTCGAACCGCGGCGCGAAGGGACGCCGAGTCTCCCCGGCGAGATCCTGGGCGTTGCGGGCGAAGGACTGCCGCACGGCGGGGATCACGGTCTCGCGGCTGACCGCGGCGGCGATGCTGACGATGGCCGCGAACACCAGCGTCGGGCGGGCGATCCGCCAGCGGGCGATGCCGGCCGCGAGCAACGCCGTCAGCTCGTTGTGTCGCTCCAGCCAGGAAAGCGCGAACATCGCGCTGGCGAGGGTGATGACCGGGCTGGCGGCGTCGAAGAACCAGATCAGGCGGACGCCGTAGTACGAGCCGAGCACCCTGGCGAGGCCGCCGGCCTGCGCGGCGTATTCGCTGAATTCGTCCATGTTCGTGAACGCGTCGAAGACGACGTACAGCCCGGCGAGGCTGACGAACACGACCATGAAGGCGTTCACCTGCGCCCGGGTGATGTAGCGGTCGATCAGCATGGGTGCTTGACGGGACTCGCCGGCAGGGGACGATGGGGGCTCCGGTGCGGGGGGCATGACGCCCCCGGACGGCGGACGGGGCGGCGGAGGGTAGGCGTTCGCGGGACGAGCGTCAACGGGACCGAGTCCGGGAGTTCGCGGGCGAAGTCCGGAAAAAACGCGATGGCATGGGCCCACATGATGCGCCGGGAGGCGGCACGGCTTGCCGGCCGGGGGCTCGATCTGCTCTGTCCGGCGCGGTGCGCCGTGTGCGGCGCGGATGTCGCCGCCGGGATCCCCGACGAGTGTCCTCCGGGACCGACCACCTGCGCCGCCTGCAGGCGCATGCTCGTGGGACCGGATCGTTGCACCCGGTGCGGCGGCTCCTGCGCCGCCGGTACGTGCCGGGCGCGGGCGGAGTGGGACGGCATCGTCGTGCTCGGCGGATATGGCGACGACCTCCGGCACGCCGTGCTGCGGGCCAAGCGGCCCGGAGGGGAGCCGCTCGCCGCGGCACTGGGCGGCCTGTGTGCCCAGCGGCATGCCGCGACGCTGGACGCGTGGCGGATCGACGTGGTCGTGCCGGTGCCGATGCACTGGTGGCGACGCGCACTGCGCGGGGCGACCGCGGCCGGGGCGATCGCCCGCGGCCTCGCGGCGGCTCTGGGCCGGCCATGCGTGCAGGGGCTGGCCCGCACGCGGCACACGCCACTGCAGAACCGGCTGCCGTACGAGCAACGGCGCGGGAATGTCCGTGGCGCGTTCCGGGCGCTGGCGCGGATGGCGGATCGGCGGGTGCTGCTGGTGGACGACGTCGTCACGACGGGGGGCACCTGCGCGGCCTGTCGGGAGGCACTCCGGTCCGTCGGGGTCGGGGCGGTCTTCGTGGCCGCCGTGGCCCGGGCCGAGAGGGACGACGACCCTGCGAACGCGGCACACGGGTGACCTTCCGGCAACCGATCAATCGACGCCTGGCCGGCGATCCGCGAGAATCCGATCCATGAGTCGCAACGCATCGATCCGCATCGGCACCCGTGGCAGCCTGCTGGCGAGGACGCAGTCCGAGGGGGTCGCCGCCGCCCTGCGGCAGGCGGGCGTCGCCGTCGAACTGGTCGTCATCGCCACGACCGGGGATGTCCGAACCGACATCCCGATCGCCGGACTTGTCCGCGCGGGGGGAAGCGACGGCGTGTTCGTGCGCGAGTTGGAGCAGGCACTTCGCGACGGCCGCATCGACGCGGCAGTCCACAGCTGCAAGGATCTTCCCACCAGCCTGCCGAACGGGCTGGAACTGGCCTGCGTCCCGGGCCGCGCCGAGCCGTTCGACGTCGTCGTGGGGCGGTCGGCGGGCACCCTTGCCAGCCTTCCACCCCACGCCGTCGTCGGCACTTCGAGTGTGCGGCGCGTCATGCAGGTCCGGGCCCTGCGGCCCGACGTGGAGGTCCGGCCGGTCCGCGGCAACGTCGATACGCGGCTGCGAAAACTCGACGCCGGCGAGGTGGACTGTCTGATCCTGGCCGGAGCTGGACTGGGCCGCCTCGGCCTCGGCCACCGGGTCACCGAGGTGCTTCAGCCGCCGGCGTTCTGGCCGGCCATCGCCCAGGGAGCCCTGGCGATCGAGGTCCGGGCGGACGACGAGCGCACCCGGACCGTCGTGCGACTGCTCGACTGTCCTGAGACACACGCGGCCGTGCGGGCCGAGCGCAGCTGCCTTGCGTCTCTGGCCGGGGGATGCCTTGCTCCCATCGGCGGCTGGGCGCGGTCCGAGGGGGGGGGGCTGCGGCTGGGGGCTGTCGTCTTCGGCATGACCGACGGGAATGTCTCCCGGGTAACTGCGGAGGCGGTTTCCGAATCCGCGGGGGAATCCCCCGAACAACTGGGGCGTCGAGTGGCCGCCAGTCTGGAGGCCGCCGGGGCCGCGGATATGCTGGCGGCCTTTCGGGCGCAGTCCGCACCCCGTTGAATCAAAAATATTGATTCGGTAATATTTCACGTCCCTTCCCGCGGCGGAGCCTGCCGTTGGCGGATCGATCCCCCCTCACCCAGGAACCGCGTGCCCCGCGATCGAGTTACCATGCCGATAAAAGTTGTGATTGCGGATGACCATGAGGTGGTGCGTCGCGGACTCGCCAGCCTGCTGGCTGGATCCGAGGTCAAGGTCGTGGGCGAGGCGACGAACGGCGACGAGGCTGTCAAACTGACGAAGAAGCTCAAGCCCGACGTCGTGCTGATCGACATCCGCATGCCGGGGAAGGACGGCCTGGCGGCCCTGGAGAAGATCCGGGCGGACCATCCGGCGGTCCGCTGCGTGATGCTCTCGACCTTCGACAACCCGACCTACGTTGCCCGGGCGGTGGCGGCTGGGGCCCACGATTACATGCTCAAGGGCTGCACGCGGAGCGAGTTGATCAACTCGATCACGGGCGCCGCGGCCGGCCAACTGCCGATGCGGGCCGGCGAACTTCGGCGGGTGGCCACGACGATGGCCAACCGCGTGGCGACCCCCGACCCGGACATTCCGCTCACGCAGCGCGAGACCCAGGTGCTGCGGCACATGGCGCTCGGCCTGTCCAACAAGGAGATCGCCCAGTCGCTGACGATCAGCGTCGAGACTGTGAAGGAGCACGTGCAAAACATCCTCCGGAAGATTGCCGTCACCGATCGCACGCAGGCGGCCGTGTGGGCGGTGCGACGCGGTCTGGTGTGAGGATGTTGCCGCGGGAGTGATCTGAGATGGGCGCGGCATGTCGGCTGCGACGGCGCGAATGCCAGCGCGAAGGTCGCCGCGCCCAACCCGCCGTTGGCCGGCAGAACTCTCGTCGCTGAGGCAGGATAGCCTCACGCTCCTCGAGTTTCTGCCGATCCACCGGCTGCGTTGTCGAGAGCCCGGTGATCGCGCCGGGGTTTATTCCGCTCCGTTATGCCAGGCATGCAGCCCGCTGCGCCGGGCGTGAGCCCGGCGCCGGAGCCGGGCATTGCCCGGCGACAGCAAGCCGGAGCAGACGCTGTGTCGGCTGCGACGGCGCGAAGACAGACGCTGTGTCGGCTGCGACGGCGCGAATGCCAGCGCGAAGGTCGCCGCGCCCAACCCGCCGTTGGCCGGCAGAACTCTCGTCGCTGAGGCAGGATAGCCTCACGCTCCTCGAGTTTCTGCCGATCCACCGGCTGCGTTGTCGAGAGCCCGGTGATCGCGCCGGGGTTTATTCCGCTCCGTTATGCCAGGCATGCAGCCCGCTGCGCCGGGCGTGAGCCCGGCGCCGGAGCCGGGCATTGCCCGGCGACAGCAAGCCGGAGCAGACGCTGTGTCGGCTGCGACGACGCGAAGACAGACGCTGTGTCGGCTGCGACGACGCGAAGACAGACGCTGTGTCGGCTGCGACGACGCGAATGCCGGCGCGACGGCCGTCTGGCCGGTTTCTACCGGGCCCGCGGGTGGGCCTTGTCGAAATCGGCGAGCAGCCGGCTGGTCGTGACGTGGGTGTAGATCTGGGTCGTCACCAGGCTCTTGTGGCCGAGAAGCTCCTGGACGCTGCGGATGTCGGCACCGGCGTCGAGGAGGTGGGTTGCGAAGCTGTGCCGCAGTGAGTGCGGACTGGCCCGGCCCCCCAGGCCGGCGACGGCGAGGTGCTTCTCCAGCAGACGGGCCACGCCGCGGACGGACAGCCGCGTGCCGAACTTGTTCGTGAACAACGGCCGGGCACCCGACGCGCCGCCGCCCGCCGCGAGCCGGCGGGCCGCGAGCCAGGCCCGCAGCGCTGCCTGGGCATGCGAGCCGACGATGCCGAGACGTTCGCGACGGCCCTTGCCGCGGACGCGGATGGTGGCGTTGCGCAGGTCGAGGTCGCCGTCGTCGAGACTCACCAGCTCACGGACGCGGACGCCCGATGAATACATCAGCTCGAGAATCGCCCGGTCGCGCAGGCCGATGGACGACGTGGCGGGTGGCGCCGCCAGAAGGCGGCCGATCTCCTCGCCGGTGAGGAACCGGGGCAGGCTGCGGGCGCGGCGCGGACCGCGGAGCGGCTTGGCAGGGTTGGCTCTGACCCAGCCCTCGCGCTGGCAGAAGGCGAAGAAGCTGCGGGTGCTGGCCAGCTTGCGGGCCACCGTCGCGGCAGCGTAGCCAGTGGCATGCAGGCCGGCCGCGAACCGGCGCAGGATGACGGTCGTCGCCTCCGCCGGCCCGCGACAGCCCGCCCCCAGCAAAAACTCCTCGAGCTGCAGCAGGTCCTCGCGGTAGCTCTTGATCGTCAGCGGGGAAGCACCGCGCTCGGCGCCGAGTGTGCGCAGGAACCGGGTGATCGCCGTCGTGAAGCTCGCACCGCTGGCCGGGGAGAGTGTCACTGGAAGCGCCTTGACGCCGACCGGTGGAGCGGCCGGCCTCACGCCGGACGGTCAGCCCTGGGCACGAAGCCGAAACGCCGCGGCCGGGCGTTGCTGCGCCGGACCTTCTGCCCGAGCACGGCGGCGTCGTACCAGGAGAACGTCAGGTCGGGGTTGGCCGCATGCCTGGCCATCGACCGCAGGACCTCCTCCTGGCTCTCGTCGTCGAAGAGAAACACGTACCGCTCGTTGCCCTTGACGAGCGCGATGACGTTGATGTCGCGAGCGGCCATGACGTTCCCCGGACGAGCGGCGGCCACGCACTGGCCCCTGCGGTGGGTATCGGCCGGCGGGGACGACGTCCCGTAGCCCCGGTCGGTCGTCCCTCCGGGTTTTCGTCATCGGGCCAATCGGTCGGGCCGTGCGGCCGCCAGACGCGGACTTTGGGAAGGCTGTGCCGGCGGGCGTGGCATGGTGATCAGAGGAGGTCGGAAAAGCCGCGCAGGCCGAGCGGTTCGCGGCTCCAGAAGGGCTCTCCATGCAGAACGCCGATCAGCCCGCCCCACCATGCGTCGGCCGTGGCGACCCGTTCGAGAACGGTCGGCCGGGCCGCCCCGGTGGGAAACTGGCTGGCATAGCAGGCCAGGCTGGCCCGCTTCGTTTCGCTGGTCGCGGAGATGTCCACCACGAAGGCCGGCCGGCTCACGGTCTTCAGGTGCACGCATGCGTAGTGATAGATCCGCTGCGGATGCCATGGCTCGCCGGCCAGGTCGCACTTGGTGAGCTTCGCCCAGAACCGTGCGCCGACCGTGAGCCGGGTGGCGGCGAGATGATCCGGATGGGCGTCGACCCAGTGGGGGGCAAACAGCCAGCGCGGCCGGGTGCGACGGATCACGCCGGCGAGTTGTCCGCGGGCGGCGAGCGTGGCCCGGAGCCGCCGGTTCGGCAGGCCGAGATTTTCACGCCACGGGACGCCGAGGATCGCTGTGGCCGCGGCCGTCTCCCGGGCCCGCGTCTCCACCGATCCCAGCGGCGTCGGCTCGCCGTTGGTCAGGTCGAGGATACCGACCCGCATGCCGCGGGCGATCATCAGGGCGATGGTGCCCCCCATGCCCAGTTCGGCATCGTCGGGGTGCGGGGCGATGACGAGGGCGTCGAGCATGGCGGGCTGGCGGAACCGGGGGCGTGCCGGGGTGGCGATTCCCCGCGGCGTCGAGCATACTCCGCGGCCGCCTGCCGGGCGCATGTCCGGCCGGGGCGGCGGCACACACCGTCCGGCACATGCCTGGCGGCTCCACTGACCGAGCTATCGAAAGCGGGGCACCATGGCGACGGCGGCTGGCAACGACGGGCAGCAGCGATTCGCGGCCGTCTGTCACCATGCCCGGCGGGTGGCGACGCTGGCCTCGATCGAGTCGCTGCTCGACTGGGACGAGCAGGCGATGATGCCGGCCGAGGCTGGCCCCCATCGCGCGGAGCAGGCGGCCGTGCTGGCCACGCTCGTGCATCGGGAGCGGACCGATCCCGCCCAGCGCGAAAGGCTGGCCGCTCTTGCCGAAGGGCCACGTGCCGGGGACGGCACCCCGGCCGAACGGGCCACGATCCGCTTGCTCGTGAAGGAGGCCGACAAGCAGGCACGGCTGCCTGAACGGCTGGTCGCCGAACTGGCCCGGACCCGCGTCCAGGCCCAGCAGGCCTGGGCGGCCGCCCGCTCGGCCGCCTGCTGGAAGACGCTCGAGCCATGGCTGGAGCGGATCTTCGCCCTGAAACGCGAGCAGGCCGCCTGCCAGTTCCCTGAACTCGACCCGTACGACGCCCTGCTCGATGAGTACGAGCCGGGGGCCCGTTGGCGGCCCGTCGCCGCCCGGTTCGCGCGGCTCCGGGACGAACTCGTCCCCTTTGTGAGAGCCTGCGTCGAATCCCCCGTTCGGCCCGACGACACCCTGCTGCGGCGCCACTTTCCCCGCGACGCACAGGAACGGTTCGTCCGCGCGATCGCGACGCGGATCGGGTTCGACTTCGACCGCGGCCGGCTCGACACCACGGCCCATCCATTCTGCTCGACCCTCGGCCCCGATGACTGCCGGATCACGACCCGCTGGGACGAGCACTGGCTGCCGACGGCGCTGTATGGCGTCCTCCACGAGGCCGGGCACGGCCTCTACGAGCAGGGGCTGGCACGCGAGTGGCACGGCCTGCCGCCGGGCGAGGCGACGTCGCTCGGTATCCACGAATCACAGTCGCGGCTCTGGGAGAATCTCGTCGGCAGGTCGCGCGGGTTCTGGGAATGGTGCTTTCCGCTCGCCCGGGAGGCCTTTCCGGGAACGCTCGCCGCTGCCGATGCGGGACGTTTGCATGCGGCGACGCTCGCCGTCAGGCCGTCGTTCATCCGCGTCGAGGCCGACGAGGTCACCTACAACCTGCACGTGATGCTGCGGTTCGACCTCGAGCGGGCCCTGATCCATGGCGATCTCGCCGTGGCGGACCTCCCCGGCGCCTGGAACGAGCGGTTCGCCCGCGACTTCGGCATGCGGCCGGGGAATGACGCCGAGGGGGTGCTGCAGGACATCCACTGGAGCGCCGGGCTCGTCGGCTACTTTCCGACCTACACGCTCGGCAACCTGTTCGCGGCACAACTGATGGCCGCGGCCGAGCGCGGCCTGCCGGACCTCGATGCCCGGATCGCTGCCGGCGAGTTCGCCGGCCTGCTCGGCTGGCTGCGGCATCATGTTCACGCCGTGGGCCGCCTGCTGGAGTCGGAACCGCTCGTCGAGCAGGCCACGGGGGAGAAGGTGTCCGAGCGGTTTTTCCTCGACAGCCTGCGGCGCCGCTACGCCCCGGCGCACCGGCTCTGAGCCGCGGTCGACGGCCGCGGCCGGGCGTTGGCGACCGGGGAAACGGCGGTGGTACACTCTTCTCGGCGGGTCCGGTCCGCCGATCACGGGCAACGGCATCGATAGCGTGAAGGAGTCTCGGCCATGGCAGACGATCGCGACGCGGCGCGAAACGAAGACCCCGATCCCTGGGCGGACCTCGAGTCGGCGGGCGGTGACGCCGCAGAAGGCGGTTTCGGCATCGATGCGTTCTCGTTCGACGAGGATGCGAAGAACCCGGCCGCCGAGGCAGCGACCGGTGAACGTGAGGCCGGTGAACGTGAGGCCGCCGGAGCAGCGGCAGCTGAAGAGGTCGTGCTGCCCGATCCGGCCCTTGGCGAGATGACGGCCGTGGGCGACACGGACAGCGAGGCGGACATCGGCGAGCATGCGATGATCGGCGGGAGCGCATGGGATGACCACGAGGCGGTCGCGGAACCGGTGGAGGCGGCAGCCGAGCAGTCAGCCGATTCGTTCGGCCTGGGAGAATTCAGCGAGGCCTCGGCGGACTCGGCCGCCGAGTCGCTCCAGCCCGGTGTCGCGGCTGTCGTCGCGCCGGCCCGGGCGGCCGCGTCACGCACGAACAGGAAAAAGAAGGCCAGCGGCATCGGCCAGGTGATCGGCATCGTGCTCGGTGGCGTGATGGCGATCCCGGTGACGCTGGCGATCCTCATCTGGGGCTTCGGCAAGGATCCGTTCGGGACGACGAAGCAGCTGCCCGAGCAACTGGCGTTTCTCCTGCCAGCGAAGTTCCAGCGCGGCGGCGCGGGCGGCGGCGGCCTCGATCTGGGGCTGCCCGACCCGGACACCATGTCGGTCCGCAGTCCGGCCACCGATCCGCAGGCACCGGTGGCGGAGCCGATCGCCCCGGAGGCGGATCCCGTCGTGCCGCAGCCAACCGCCGCCGACCCTTCCGCCGGCGAATCGTCCGCCGGCGATCAGCGGCCGGCCCGGACGGAGGAATTCGTCGACCCGCTCGACGTGCCGCAGCCCACGCCGTCGGCACCCGTCGCTCCCCCCGCGCCGCCGCCGCCGCCGCTCGACACGGCGGCGTTGGACGCCGCCCTTGCCGCGGCCGAGGCGGCAGCCGAAGCGTTCCGCAACGTCGGCGACCCGGATGATCCGGCCCGCACGCCCCTGATGCTCGACTGGTACAAGCGTCTGGCCAGCGTGGCGGAGGAACTGGTGCTGCTCGAGCGCACCGCCGCCGACACAGGGAGGGCCCTCGCCGGTCCGCCGGAAGGGTTCAAGGCATTGCACGCCGGCATCGCCGGCCACGCGGGGTTGCGGACCGAACTGACCCGGCTGGGGAGGATGTGGCTGACGGCCTCGAAGCGGAACGGCGACGGCGTGGTGCTGCAGGTGACGTTCGACTCCGCCCGCAGGGTGGGGCCCTACTGGTCGACGCAGGCGACGCTGGAACTGCCAAAAGGAAAGACGCGGCAGGTCGTCCTCGTGTCGCGAGCGGAGCCGGCCGCCGTGGCGGGTGATCCGATCGTTGTGAGCGGGGTGATTCTCGGCGACGGCGTGATCTGGGCTGCCGACGTGCGCAGCGCCGCCGCCGACGGGGGCCGGCCGTTTTGAGCCGCGGGCCGATGACGGTGGTCGACATCGCCGCCGGTGTCGCCGCGAGCCGGCTGTCCGCCGGCGCCGTCCTCAACCGCTGCGCGGCGCGGCACGCCGAGACGCACGCCGCCCTCAACGCCCTCGTGCAGCCGCGGTTCGCGGCGGCCGCCGCCGAAGCCGCCGCGATCGATGCCCGGCCGGCCGGCCTGCTCGCCGGCGTGCCGGTGAGCGTCAAGGAGTGCTTTCCCGTGGTCGGGCTGCGGACCACGCTGGGGATTCCCACCCGCTGCGCTGCAGCCGACACGGCCGACGCGGAGATCGTCGCCCGGCTGCGGCAGGCCGGCGCGGTGATCGTGGGCAAGGCCAACGTCCCACAGGCGATGTTTCTCCACGAGACCGACAATCCGGTCTGGGGTCGGACCGCGCATCCGACCGCGGCCGACCGCGGGCCGGGTGGGTCGAGCGGCGGAGACGCGGCCCTGGTCGCGGCCGGAGTCGTGCCGCTGGCCGTGGGAAACGACCTTGCCGGCAGCCTCCGTCAGCCGGCCCATGCCTGTGGAATCGCGGCGCTCGTGCCCCGGTTCACCGTGCTCGGCACCGCCGGGGCGTTCGACACGCTCCCCGGGCTGACGGCTGTGCGGTCGCGGGCCGGGTTCCTCGCCCGCACGATCGCCGATCTCGGCCGCGCGGCGGCGGCCTTGGGGATCGCCGGTGGCCCCGCACCCGGTCGTCTGCGGATCGGCTGGTGGGACGAGGCCGGGCCCGTGGGGGCGTCGGCTGCCGTGCGTCGGGCTGTCGCCGAGGCGGTCGGCAGCTTGGCGACCGCCGGGGCCGAGGTCGTGCCGCTCGACGGCGGCCTGAGCGTGCAGGCCGGCTGGCTGCACCTGGCGATCCTCGGCGCCGACGGCGGCGCCGACATCCGCCGGCTGCTTCGCCCGTCGCCGCCGATCCCGGGCGTCGGCCGGCTCCTCGGCCTGGCTCGGCTCGGGGGCGTGTGGCGGCGCGGCCTTGCCGCCGTGGCCCGGGTCTCGGGCAGCCGCATCGAGGCGGACGCCTTGCTGCGGACCGGTCCGCGGTCGGCGCGGCAACTGGCGACGCTGGTCGCGGCCCGGGACGACCTGCGGGCCCGGTTCGCCCGCCTCGTCGCCGGCTGCGATGCGGTCATCTGCCCGGTGTCAGCGCTCCCGGCGCTGCGGCATGGCAGCGCAGCCCGGCTCGTGCTCGCGGCGCTCCCCTGCTTCTTCGCGAATCTGCTCGACCTCGCGGCGGGCGCGGTACCGGTGACGGCGGTGCGGGCCGACGAGGAGAACCGGCGTCCGCGGTCTCGGGATCCGGTCCTCGTGGCCGCCGCCGACACGGACCGGGGCAGCCGGGGCCTGCCGGTCGGCGTCCAGGTGGTCGCGGCTCCCGGCGTCGGCGAGGAAGTCGTGCTCGCGACACTGGCGGCTATCGAAGGGGCGACGGCGCGCGGGTGAATCCGTCGTGGTCGACGTCGCAGCCGTGCTCCAACGCCGCGTTCGTAGCCGTCTGGCGCCGTGGCCGGCCGGTCACTTGCCGGCGCCTGGCGTGAGCAGATCGTCGAAGGTGCCGACGTCGTCTTCGCCGTCGGGCTTCTTCACGGGGACGGGCGTGGCCGGGGGCTTGCCAGGCTGGCCGGCATCCGCCGGCGAGGGCGCGAGCGTGATCCGTGAGTTGGTCGCCGCCGTGACCGTTTCCACCAACGGCTGCAACGCCGAGTTGGGACGGGGCACGCTGCGGGCCGCATCCTGGGGCGCGGCCCAGGGAACCGGCGGCGGCGCGGCATCGCCGGGCTCCTTCGGCGGCTCCGTCGCGGCCGTGGGATGGATCGGGATCCCCTCCAGGCTCACCGGCTTCTCCAGGCCGTCGACGAGAAACACGAGGCTTGCGAGCGTGGCGAACGCGGCCCCGTCGGGATGAACCGCACCCGACGGCATGACCTGGGGAAGACGCAGGGCGAGCAGCAACTCATACGGCAGCGGATCGGGCAGGTTGATCTTGCCCGGGCCGCGGTTGAGCGCGGCGTGCTGATCGTTGGCCGCACGGGCGATGTTCAGGGCTTCGAGAGCGGACGAGAGGAACTGGTTGCCGGGGCTCGACCACTGGCCGTTCTGGTCCTGGAGCACGACCAGCCGGTAGGCAATCTGGCGGAACAGTCCGTCGGCGAGCCGGTCCTTGGCCGTCGTCTTGTCGGTGAACAGGCCGCGGAACCCGGGCACAAGCCGGTACAGGCAGCCGGCCGGTCCCATGGGGAGGGCATCCACGTCGGCCGCCTTGGCGGGTGCCGGCACCGTCGCCGACTTCTTCAGGTCCGCATGGGACACCGTCGTCGCCTGATAGACCCCCTGCCAGACCGGCGCTGTGGGCACGGCCGACTCCGCGAACCAGCGGGCGGCGATCCGTTTGGCCCGCTCGCGTGTCGCCTTCCGCGCCGGGTCGAGAACCTTGACCAGATCGGGGTCGGCTTCCGCCAGCCATTCGACCGCGGCCTGCGCCGCGACGCTCGTGCTGGCCGTCGCCGCATCGAACAGCGTGGGCGGCGCGTCGTCGGTGGTCACCAGTGCCACCGGGAAGCCGGTCTTGTCGAGGCTGTTGTTCGCCACCACCTGCACGAGGCCCGTCGGGCATCCGGCCTCGTCGAGGGTCTCGGCGAGCCGCCTGGCCGCCGCCTTGAGCACGGCATCCGTCTTCGAGGGCGGGTGGACCTTTTTCCCCTTGATGGCGATCCGCTCGGTCTCCGCCGGCAGCATGCCCGCCCGCTGGGCTTCGGCCAGCGCGAAGGCGGCGGCCTCGGTCGATTCGAGGTCGGTGACGAGCCACTGGAAGGTGTTGAACGGCACCCCCGGTACGGTGTCGGTCTCGGCGATGCCCAGCGGTCCCTGCAGCTCCTTGAGCCGCATGCCGGCACGAAACACGTCGCGATGGGTTCGTTCGTAGGCGGTGGCGAGGGCACGCATCGCCTCGCCGGTGGCGACGATCTGCTTGGCCTGCACGGGATTCGCCGCGGCGAGAAGTTTGGGAATGTTGACGTCGAGTTCCTCACGGACCTTCTGGTTGACGTTGAAGAGCCGTACGAAATGGACCGTGTTCGCGCAGACGGGACCCCAGAGGCCGTCGATCTTGCCCTCGCGGACCTGGCCGTCGATGAGCTTCCCGAGGAGCCGCTCCGCGATGGGTGCATGGGGCGACTCGGGGCCGAGGGCCGTGAACCCGACCGCCATCCAGGCGACGTCGAACGTGCTGTCGGGCAGCCCCTTGAGCAGGTCCGCATGGGACGCCAGTGCAGCGGCATGCTTGACGGTCGCCGGGTGCTTGGCCAGACCGGCCTTCGCGAGGACGTACAGCGCCATGCCGTTGAGGCCAGGCAGGTTCGGAGCCCAGGCCGCGGGCCCGCCCGGCTCGCGGACCGTCTTGGGCCGCTCGATCGTCTCCGTGCCGTAGGGGTCGGGTACGAGCACGGTCCTCGTCGTGGTGCCGACCTGCTTGCTCTTGACGACGACCCGCTGTTTGACCTTCTGGAACCGTCCCGTCGGCTGGCCGCTCTCGATGATCGGCACGAGTTTCTCCACCTCGCCATACTCGTGCTCCCAGACCGGCTGCTCTTGGGAGACACGTTTGGCCGGAATCTTCTCGATCTCCACGACCCGCGTGACCAGCGTCTGGGCCGGCGGAAAAGCGAGCTTGTACGTATTGCCGGGAGCGAGGATCCGGGACACGAGTGCCGCAGCACCATTGGCGACCGCCTGGCGAACAGCCGGAGTGAGCACGGTCGGGGGAATCTGGTCCCCGGTGGGGCCGTCGGCCGGTGCCGCGGGGGCCGCCCGGCAGAGGCCGCCGGCGAGGAACGACGCCGCGGCGAGGACGATCGCGGCCTGGGGTGCGTGGGCGACACGTCGAAGCATGGAGGGAGTCTCGGAGAGAAGGTCAGATCATACGCGATGACCGCGATTCCCGAAATCGTGGCCCTCGTCAACCGCCTCGTGGCAGTCAGGCCCCGAGCCGGGCGGCGAGGACCCGCGCCATCCGGTCGATCGGCAGCACCTCGCAGGCGGCGCCGGCATCGACGGCGGCCTTCGGCATGCTCCAGACCACGCTCGTGGCCTCGTCCTGCGCGATCGTGTGCCAGCCCCGGCCACGCAGCTTGAGCAGGCCACGGGCCCCGTCCCGGCCCATGCCGGTGAGCAGCACCGCCGCTCCGGCCGTGGGCCAGTGCTCCGCTACGCTCTCGAAGAACACGTCGACGCTGGGGCGGAAGAACACCTCGCGCGGCTCCTCCCGGTACTCGAGGGTTCGCGCCTTCGAGAGCACGAGGTGGTCGTTGGTGCCGGCCACGAGCACGTCGCCGGCGACCGGCTGCTGGCCATGCTCGGCGACGCGGACGCTCCGGCCTGTCCGATCACCGAGCCACTTGGCCAGCCCTTGGGCGAAGGCGACGTCGACGTGCTGGATGATCACGGCGGCCACGTTCCAGTCGCCGGGCAGGGGGAGGAGCAGGTCGGCCACCGCCTTCGGGCCGCCGGTCGAGGCGCCGACGACGAGCAGCCGCGGCGGCTGCGCCGCGGCCGCCGGCCGCGGCTGGCGCCGCGACTCCGCGCCGGGACAGACGAGCTTGGCGATGACGCCGATCTTCTCGGCGAGGGCGCCGGCCCCGCTGACTTCGCCCGCCGGCCCGAGCATCGGCGTGTCGACCGCGTCGAGCGCGCCGTAGCCCATGGCGTCGTAGACGAGCGAGATGTTGCCGCTGACGGTGGCGGTGACGACCAGGATCGCGCACGGCGCCGTCGCCATGATCTGCCGCGTGGCCTGGGCCCCGTCGAGGTGCGGCATGAGCAGGTCCATGAGGATCAGGTCGGGCCGGTCGCGCTTCGCCATCGCCACCGCCTCGACGCCGTCGGCGGCCGTCCAGGCCACCTCGTGGCCGGGCAGGCTGTCCACCACGCGGCGCAGCGCCTCGCAGGCGGCCCTCATGTCGTTGACGATGCCGATTCTCATGCCTGGGTCTCCAGCGGATCGCCGATCAGGTCGACGATCGTATCGACGAACGTCTCGTCGTGGAAACTGCTCTTCGTCAGGTAGCGGTTCGCCCCGGCGTCGAGGCCGCGCAGCCGGTCCTCCTCCCGGTCCTTGTACGAGACGATCACGATCGGCACGTCGCGGCGGGCGGGGTCGGCCCGCACCAGGCCGACGAGGCCGATGCCGTCCATCCGCGGCATGTCGACGTCGGTGACGACGAGGTCGTAGCGGGCGGAGCGAATCGCGTTCCAGCCGTCCATGCCGTCCACGGCCACGTCCACGGCGTAGCCCCGCGACTGGAGGAGTTGTCGCTCCAGCTCCCGGACCGTGATCGAGTCGTCGACCACGAGCACCCGCTTCCGGCGCCGGGCCTCCTCGGCGATCCGCTCGAACTCCACCCGGGTCAGCCGCCGGCCGAGGAGCACGTTGTCGATCGAGCGCACGAGATCCTCGACGTCCACGATCAGCACCGGGTCGCCGTTCTCGAGGAGCGACGCGCTGTTGACGTCGCGTACCTTGCCCAGCCGCGGGTCGAGCGGCCGGACCTCGAGGTCGCGCTCCCCCCGGAAGGCGTCGACGATCATTCCGAACTGCTGCCCGCGGTCGCTGATCACCACCACCGGCATCGGGTCGGCCGGCGGGCCGGCCTCGGTCTCGAGGATCTGGGCGGCGAGGACGAGCCCGATCGAGACGCCGTCGCGATCGAAGTACTGCCGTCCCTCGACGGTGCGGATGGCGGCATGGGGGCAGAACAGGATCTGGTCGATCCGCGTCAGCGGGAAGGCGTACGGCTCCCCGCCGACGTCCACCAGCAGGGCCCGGATCACCGACATGGTGATCGGCAGCTGGAGCGTGAACACGGTCTGCCGGCCCGGCTGCGACGCGATCCGGACGCTGCCCCCAACCGCCTTGACCATGCTCTGCACGACGTCGAGCCCGACGCCGCGGCCGGAGATCTCCGTCACCTGGTCCTTGGTGGAGAAGCCGGGGAGGAAGAGAAACTCCAGGAGCTCGAGTTCGGAGAGCTGGTCGGCCACCTGGCGGGCCACCAGCCCGCGGCCCACGGCCCGGGCCCGGAGCCGCTCCGTGTCGATGCCGCGGCCGTCGTCGCTGAGCGCGATGTGGAGCATGCCGGCCCGGTGGCGGGCCTCGAGGCGGATCGTGCCCTGCGCCGGCTTGCCCGCCGCGGTGCGATCCTGCGCGGACTCGATGCCATGATCGACGGCGTTGCGGATGAGGTGCGAGAGCGGGGCCTCGAGCTTGTCGAGGATGTCACGATCGACGCCGGTCTGCTCGCCGTGAACCTCGAACCGCACCTGGCGGCCGAGCGTGCGGGCGAGGTCGCGGACGAGCCGGGGAAATCCCCGGATGCCGTCAGCCAGCGGCCGCATCCGGCTGACGATCACCTCGTGATGCAGCCGGTTGGAGAGGTCCTCGTTGCGGCGGGCGAAGGCCTCGAAGTCCTCGAAGTAATCGCCGATCCGGGCGAGGCCGGCCGCGGCCCGTTCACGAATGCCCGTCAGCATGGCGGCGAGCGGTGCGGGGACCGCGATCTCCGCTGCCTTGAGCTTCTCGTCGAGGCCGCCGATGGCGTCGCACAGGTCGGCCTCCGCGCCGCGGATCTGGAGGAGCGCGTCGACGAAGGGACGGAGCTGACGGGTCTCGACGAGCGCTTCGCCGGCGAGGCCGACGAGCCGCGTGAGGCTGTCGGCGGAGACACGCACCACGCGGTCGGTCTGCTCGAGGGAACGCTCCGGCCGTTCGCGGGCATCCCCGGCCGGGGCGTCGTCCACGGCGGGGATCGCGGTGGCAGGCTGGGGCGCGGCAGGCTGGGGCGCGGCAGGTGTCGGGACCGTCGCCGCGGGCGCGGCTGCGGCCGTTCCCCCTTCCGGCAACGGTGCGAGCCGGGCGACGATCGCGTCGGCCCGTGGCCCCCATGGTCCGTCGGCGGCGAGAGCGTTCTCCGCGTGGGCGATCGAGGCGAGGAAGTCGATCGCCTCGAGGAGCAGGTCCGCATGTTCCGGCCGGACGTGAAACCGCCCCTTGCCGGCCGCCACGAACACGTCCTCGAGCGCATGCGCCACGCGGACGGCGGCGTCGAGGCCGACGATCCGGGCGGCGCCCTTGAGTGAATGGGCGGCCCGCATCAGGGCGTCGATCGTCTTCGGGGAGCGCTGCAGCTCCTCGATCGCCAGCACGCCTCCGGACAGGACTGCCGTCTGTCCCTCCGCCTCGAGGCGAAACAGTTCCAGCATCGAGAGATTGCTCAGGTCTTCGCCCATCACACGCCCCTTCCCCGCGCCTTGTCCTTCATTCCGCCACGGCGGCCCGCAACGCGTCGAACAGCCTCGGCTCGTCGATCAGGGCGACGGTCCTGTCCTGCCAGTCAAAGAGCGCCGACGAGCAGCGGGATCCGGCGTGCCCCACGGTGCTCGGGACCTGCCGCAGGGCGTCCCGCGGGATCCGCTGCACGCCGGCGACCTCGTCCACGCCCAGCACCCAGCGTTCCGCGGTCGCCGCGGCCCGCTCGACGACGAGCAGCCGGGCCGTCGAAGCGTCGGCCTCGCCGGTGCCGGAGCGGGCCGGCCCGCCGGCGAGCCCGAGGAGGCCGTGCAGCGAGCCGCAGAGCTGGATCTGGCCGCGGATGTTGACCAGTCCGGCGAGCACGGTGGCGGACCGGTGGGGCAGTCGATGGAGGGCCCGGCCGGTGGTCACCTCGACGAGCACCGGCGTCGACAGGGCCAGCCATTCACCCCCCACCCGGAACACCAGCACGCTCAGGGCGTCGCTGGCGGCCGGCGCGGCCGGCTCCTCGAGGATCGCCCGCCAGCCATCGAGGTAGCCGGGGGGGGCGGTGCGCTCGAAGAACGTCCGGGCGGCCTCGGTGAGAACCGGGCAGTTGCGGCAGTGGATCACCGTCGCCAGTTCCGGGCAGGTGCGGTCGCCGGACACGCCGACGATCCGCCAGCATTCGGGCATCGGCTGCCGCACCTCGTCGGCAAGGCGGCGCGGCGCCGGATCGGGCAGCGGCAGCGTCATGGCCCGGCCTTCCTGGCGAGCACCCGGCCGGCCGACTGCCGGTAGGTCTCGGCCATGCGCGGGTCACCGCGCTGCGCGGCGAGGAGCGCCAGCGCGAGGAACGCTTCCTCGTGGTTCGCGTCGAGATACAGGGTCTTGTGCAGGCAGCTCTCCGCGCTGTCGAGGGCGCCGACGGCCTGATGGAGCATGCCGAGGAGGAAGAACAGGTCGGCCGACGGCGGGAGCCGGGTCCGGGCCTCCTCGCAGTATGCGATCGACTCCGCATGCCGGCCCGCGTTGGCGATTTCACCGGCCCGACGAAGCACCGTCGGCAGGTCGTCGGGCTGCGCGTCCGCCGCCGTGGCCCCGACCGGTGCGCCCGGTGGCGGGCCGCTCGGACGAATGGCCGCGGCAGGCGGACGCTGTCCGGCCACGCGGGACGAACCGGCTGCCGGCGGCGCCGCCGCGGGAGCCGGCGCTGGCGCGGCTGCCGGCCGCGGGCCGCGCCGCAGTGCGAACACCGAGGCCGCGCCGGCCGGCAGCCAGGCGCCGCGGAGGATCGGGGGCTCCGCCGCGCCGAGGACGAGGATGCCGTCCGCGACGAGCAGCCGGTCGACGGTCTCCTCTACCCGGCGCCGGGCCTCCGCGGTCAGGTAGATGAGCAGGTTGCGGCAGAAGATGATGTCGTAGGCCGGCCGGCCGGCACAGAAATCGGGCTCCAAGACGTTGCCCCACGACAAGGCGACGCAGCCGCGGATCCGGTCGGCGACGACGCTGCGGGTCGCGCCGACCGTGAACCAGCGGTCGCGAAAGGAGAGGTCGGCGTTGCGGAACGCGTTGAGCGAGTAGCTGCCGCGGGCCGCCCGGATCAGCGCCGCGTGGCTCACGTCGACGGCATCGATGACGAACTGGCAAGGCTCGAGGCCCGCGTCGAGTAAGGCCATGGCCACGGAGTAGGGCTCCTCGCCACCGGCGCAGGGTATGCAGAGGATGCGGACCGGCCCGCGGCCCGGAACCGCGGCCCGCGCCGTGGCGGAACCGGCCACGTACTCGAACACCTGCGGGTCGCGGAAGAACCAGCTTTCCCCGACCACAACCTCCTCGACCAGCAGGTCGCGCTCCGCCGGGGAGCGGGCGACCAGGTCGGCGTAGGCGGCGGCATCGGCCTGGCCGACGGCGGCCATGCGCGACTCCGCGGCGCGACGCAGCGACGGCAGCCCGATCGCCTGCGCGTCGAGTCCGAGCCAGCGCCGCAGGATCGGCTCGACCGCGGCGCCGGGATCGGCCGCGCCGGGGGCCGACGCGGGAAGATTCCGCGGCCTGGCCATCATGACGCGGGCTCCGCCGTGGGCGCGGGAAACAGCCCCGCGGCGAGCGTCGCCGGCAGCAGCTGGTCGGCTTCGATCACCTGGATCGTGCGGCCGCGGATGCGGAGCAGCCTGCCGAGGAAGCCGGCGTCCGGGATGGCGAACGCCGGGGCGACCACGTCGGCCTGCTCGCTCGAGCAGATCGAAACCACGTGCTCCGCCACGAGGCCAAGCAGGGCCGGAGGAGAAGCCGGGGCTGCGGCGGGGTGATAGTGGACGACGATCACCCGGGTGCTGAGCCGCTCGACGGGGGCCGCATCCGCGAGCCGCAGCCCGAGATCGATGAGCGGCACCAGCCGGCCCCGGTACGTGAAGATGCCGCGGACGAAGTGGGGCGTGCGCGGGATCGGCCGGGCGGGCACGAGGGGGAGCACCTCCACCACCCGGCGCGACTCGATCGCGTAGGTCTGACCGGCGACGGTGAAGGTGAGGAGTTGCATGGGTTTGGGCGAGCGGATGCGCGGCCTGCGGGGCTGCCGGCGCGTCTGTCCGACACGGCCCCCTAGCAGACTGTGGAACACGTCTGCCGCCGCACGATGCGGCGACCGTCGACCCAGGAAACCCTCGGCGTTTCCTGCGGGCGACCAAGTGGAAAAATGCCATGGATGGCTTTTCCACGGATAGCTATATCGTGAACCGCGACACCTCCTCCTTGAGGTCGCCGACCGCCTCGCGCAGGTGCACGGTCGCCGAGTTGAAATCGTCGAGCGACGATGCCGTGCGCGAGGCTCCCTCGGCGAGCCTGATCATCGCCTCGCGGATCTGCTCCGCCCCCTGGGACTGGGCCCGCATCCCTTCGGTCACCTGGCCGAAGCGGCCCGAGATCCCCTGGACGGCGGCGATGATCTCCACGAGCTTGGTCGACACCGCGCCGATCTCACGGACGCCGGTCCGCACCTGCTCGGCAAACTTGTCCATCTCCATCACCCCCGCGGAGACGCTGTACTGCATTTCCTTGACCATCCGCTCGATGTCGAGCGAGGCCACCGCGGTCTGGTCGGCGAGCCGCCGGATCTCCCGGGCCACGACGAGGAACCCGAGGCCGTATTCCCCGGCCTTCTCCGCCTCGATCGCCGCGTTGATCGAAAGCAGGTTGGTCTGGTCGGCGACCTTCGTGATCGTGGTCACGGCGAGGTTGATGTTCGCGGCCCGCTCGCTGATGACGGCGAGCTTGGCCCCGAACGACGACGTGCTGTCGGCGAGCTGCCGCATCGTGCCATCCATCGCCTGGAGGTTGCCCCGGCCGTCGGCGGCCATCCGGCCGGTGTGGCCCGCCATGTCGTTGACTTCGGTCATCGTCCGCAGCAGCTCCTGGCTGGTCACGGAGATCTGCTTGACGGCCGCCACCGCCTGGCTCGTCGAGGCGCCGTAGTCGGCGATCACCTGCTGCTGCTCGCTGGCCGTCGCCTGGATCGCCGTGGCGGTGGAGATCAGGGCCACGCTCGACCGCTGGATGCGGCCGATCAGGCCGCGCAGGTCCTCGGTCATGCGCCGGATGGCGTCGAGGAGGGCGCCGGTCTCGTCGTCGCTCGTCGCCCGGACCTCGGCCCGCAGGTCGCCGCCGGCAACCTGCTTGGCGACCGCGACGGCGGTGCGGATCGGCGTGGAGATCGTCCGCGCCACCGCCAGCGCGGCGAGGGTCACGCCGACGATCGTGGCCAGGGACAGGCCGATGATCGCCCAGCGCTGGAACCGCACCAGCCCGAACGCCTCCCGGGCGTCCTGTTTGGCGTTCAGCCCCCAGCGCAGGCTGGGAAGGTAGCACCAGGCGGCGACGACCTCGTGATCGCGGTAGTCGCGGACGGTGCCGTAGCCGCGCTCGCCGCTCGCCGCGAGTTGCGTCCCCCCGCCCTGCGACTGGCCGAGGGGAATCCGCAGCCGAAAGGCCGCGTCGGGCTTGTAGCGCAGCGGGCAGGTGACGAGCACGTCGTCCCCCTGCAGTTGGCCGGCCACGAACTCCCCCGTCTCGCCGAGTCCGCTCGAGTCGGCAAGCGTCTGCCAGATCCAGTCCGGGCCGATGCCCAGCGCGAGGACGCCGACGACGCGGCCGCCGTCGATGATCGGGCTGGTGGCGAAGGCCAGCAGCCGGCTGGAACGGCCATAGCCCTGGAACGCCGAGAGGTCGGCCTGCATGAGTGTCCGCGCCCGCTCGCAGCCCGCGGCCAGTTCCGAATCGGCCAGGCTGCCGGCGCGGACCGACTCGCCGACCGGGATCGACTCGTCGAGGGAGAGCAGGACGCGGCCCTTGTCGTCGATGACCAGCAGCTGCGCGTATCCGTAGGCCTTGGCGACGTAGTTGAAGTAGGTGCGGAACTCCCCACCCGCGTTCGTGAGGCGGTCGCGGATGGCGGTCGCGCCGCCACCGGCGCCGGCTGCGGCCGTGGACAGGTCGCGAACCGCCCGCACGAAGGTCGGGCCGCGCGAGAGCACGGCCGCGTCGCGAACCCGTTCGGCAGCGTAGGCCTCGATGGTTCCCGCCTTGACGGCGGCGGCCTGTACGAGATTGTCGCGGACCGACTGCTCGAGGGCCGTGACCGCGATCCGGGCCGTGATCGCGGTCAGGATCGCGCAGGGGATGAGCGCGATGACGAGAAACCAGAACAGCAGCCGGCCGGCGATCGACCGCTGCGTTTCATTCGCGGCCGGCGTGGTCGTGGTCATCGCGACGCTCCTCCACCGGGCGGCGGCACGCCGCCGGTGGCCGGGTTGGCCCAGCGTCCTCCCCACGTCTGGTGCAGATCGGCCACGAACCGTTCCCATTCCGACCGCGACCGCGAGATCGGAAACGGCACCGGGCGGATCGCGGCCGCCCGCGCGGCGTTGGTCGTCGGCCAGACGATGTCGAACTGGCCGTCGGCGCGGATCCGGCCGATGAACACCGGCCGCCAGGCATGCCGCGTCTCGGGGTCGATGGCGATGATTCCCTCGGCGGCGTCGAGGCTCTGGTGCCGGAGGGCGTTGCGAACCTGACGCACCTCGTCCGTCCCCGCCTCGCGAACCGCCTGGGCCCAGAGCTGCACGCTGGTGTAGGCGGTCGCGATCACGTCGGAGGTCACACGGTCGCCGGAATAGCGGGCCTTGAAGCGGCGTACGAACTCCTGGTTCTTCGCCCGGTCGAGCGACTGGAAGTAGCACCAGGCGGCGTAATGCCCCGCCATGTCCGGGGCCAGGCCGTGCCGCAGTTCGTCCTCGGCCATCGAGAAGGTCACGAGCGGGGTGCGGTCGGGGCGGATCCCGGCCGCCCGCAGGGAACGGGCCAGGGCGGCCGCGGAATCGCCGACGACCGAACTCAGGATCACGTCCGGCTTCGCGGCGACGATGCGTTGGACGACCTCGTCGACCTGCCGGGCGAGGACATCCTGCGGCAGGCTCCCGAACGGGACGTAGTCCTCGCCCACCACCTCGGCGCCGAAGCCGCGGATCTGGTCGGTCGCGATGGCGTTGACGCAATGGGGCCAGATGTAGTCCGACCCGACGAGGAAGAAGCGGCGGGCGTCGAGGGTGTCGTGGCACCACTGCACGGCGGGAGTGATCTGCTGGTTCGGCGCCGCCCCTGTGTAGACCACGTTCGGCGACTGTTCCATCCCCTCGTAGGCCATCGGGTAGACGAGCAGGTGGCCGGCCGACTCGACGACGGGAAGCACGCTCTTGCGGCTGGCGCTCGTCCAGCAGCCGAAGATCACCGACACGCCCGCGTCGCGGATCAGCCGCTCCGCCTCACGGGCGAAGGTCGGGCCGTCGGAGCCGCCGTCGGCGACGACCCACGTGACCGGACGGCCGAGGAGGCCGCCGGCGGCGTTGATCTCCTCCAGGGCCATGATCTCGGCGTCGATCATCGATAGCTCGCTGACGGCCATCGAACCGGTCTGCGAATGCAGCAGCCCGACCACGATCGGCCGCCGGTCGAGGATGCACCACTCGACGAGCAGCCAGCCGAGCCCGATGGCAGCCGCGCAGGCGCCGAGAATCAGCCAGCGGTTGCGGGCCGCGTCCGGCAGCGCGGCCGGCGCGAGGTCAGCGGTGGTGGGAGCCGGAGCGTGCATGGCAGGACTGGGAACGGGGCCGGCGACCGAAGCGCGGGTTGGTGACGGCGCAGTGCCGGACACCGCAATCTTTGCCCATCTTTCCCGTCCGGGCGACCGGCCCGGACCGGAAAAACCGGAACACCGCCACTCCCGGTCCCATGCAGACCGACTCCGGAACGGTGAAAAAAGTGGTTTTCCATCGCCTTTTTTTCCGGTCTGGGGTATATGGTTAGGGCTTCCGGCGATGTGTTTCGGGCTGTGCGAACGGTCGGGGGCCCCCGTATGGTCGGGGTCGGCGCACGGCGTGGTAGGGACGGCCGACAATGACTCTCGTGGCACGACCGCCAAGCGGGGAAACGGCGATCCAGCGGATCGGCGGAGTCTCCCCGTGGGCCGAGCAGGTCCGCCGGTCGATCGAACTGGTCGCCACGCGCAATTCCAGCGTCCTCGTCATGGGGCCGAGCGGCACCGGCAAGGAACTGATCGCCAGGGCGATCCACGCCTGCAGCGGCCGGTCGTCCAAGCCCTTCATCCCGGTCGATTGCGCCGTCACCACCGGGACGCTGTTCGCGAGTCACATGTTCGGCCACGTCAAGGGCTCGTTCACCGGCGCGACCTCATCGACGCTCGGCTGCTTCCGGGCCGCCGACGGCGGCACGATCTTCCTCGACGAGATCGGGGAGATGGAATTGGAGTTGCAGGCCAAACTGCTGCGCGTCCTCCAGCAGCGGACCGTGGTGCCGGTCGGCAGCCACCAGGAGATTTCCGTCGATGTCCGGGTCCTGGCGGCGACGAATCGTGATCTCGGTCGGGAGGTCGCGGCGGGGCGATTCCGCGAGGACCTGTTCTACCGGCTGAACGTCGTCGCCATCCAGACGCAGCCACTCCGGGATCGGCCGGAGGACATCCCCGTGCTGGCGGGCCGGTATCTGGCCGAACTCGCCGCCCGGCATGGGATGCCGCTGTGCGGCCTGTCACCCGCGGCGATCGGCATCCTCCTGTCCTACCACTGGCCGGGCAACGTCCGCGAACTCGAAAACGTCCTCGAGCGGGCCGTGATGTTCTCGTCCGGCGACGAGATCGACCCCGACTCGCTAACGGGGCTGATGGGGGACGGGCTCGGCGCCCGGCCGGCGTTGTCCGCGCCGCTCGTGGAGGCGGCGCAGCGCGGCGTCATTTCGCCGACCGCGCTGCCGGGCGTCTACCGGGTCGAACCCAACGTCCAGTCGCCGCGGCCAGTCCAGGCCGATCCGGCGGGGCGGCCCGCGGCCGGCGACGCTCCCCAGACCTGGCCCACGCTCGCCGACGTGGAGCGGGTGCACCTGGAGAAGACGCTGGCCGCGACCATGCACAACAAGTCGCTGGCGGCGAAGATCCTGGGCATCGACCGGTCCGTGCTGCGCCGAAAACTGCAACGCTACGGACTCGATGGCAGCCCCGCCCGCGGCGACGACGCCGAGGAGTGACGCCGCTCAGCCGGCCCGGGCCCGCAGCGCGGGTACGGCCTGTTCCTCGTCCGGCACCCGCAGCCTGAGTGTGGCGGCCGGCGGCGCCCGGCGCTCCTGCGCGAATCCGCGGCTGCCCCCGGAGAGGAATGCGCGCAGATGGGCCACGGTGGGCGCGGAGAACTCGGCCTGCAGGGCGTCGAGGACCTCGCGCCACGGCAGGCCGCGGCGGTAGATGACACGATAGGCGGCCTTCAGGTCGGCCACCTCCCCGGCGCTATGCCCCGAGCGCCGCAGCCCGACCACGTTGAGCCCGACGATGCAGCCGCTTTGCCCGTCGAGCAGCATGAACGGCGGCACGTCCTGCACCACCCGAGCGTGTCCGCCGACCATGGCCAGCCGGCCGATGCGGCAGAACTGGTGGATTGCCACCGCGCCGGAGACGAAGGCCCGATCCTCCACCGTCACGTGGCCGCCGAGGAGGGCCGCGTTGGCGAAGATGCAGTTGCTGCCGACCGTGGAATCGTGTCCGAAGTGGCTCGCCGCCATGGCGTAGTTGTGGGACCCGATCGTCGTCGTCGTGCCCGGCTTGAGGGCGCGATGCACCGTGACGTGCTCCCGGAAGCAGTTGTGGTCGCCGATCACCACGCGACCGACGTCGCGCGGCCGGGCGACATGCTGCGGCGCACCGCCGATCACCGCGTGCTCGCCGAATTCGTTGTGACACCCGGCCGTGACCCCGGACTTGATCGTCGCCCCGCTGGCGACGGTGCAGAAGTCGCCGAGCACGACGTCCGCCTCGATCGTGGCGAACGGACCGACCGTCACACCGACGCCGAGCCGCGCCCCGGGACTGACTGCCGCCAACGCGTGGATGCTCACGAAAGTGCCTTTCCGGGGAGGGGGCGGTGGCCGAATGGGGGAGTTATCGGCTCCAGCGTGGCCGCGATTCAATCCCACTTCCGGCCCCGGTGGAGACTCGCCGCGGCCTGTGCGGCCTCCCGGGACGAGGCATCTTTCCCGCCTTGCCAGGCCGTCAGCGCCGAACCGCCGGGTGCCCGGGGAATCCGCGGACGCTGCCGGTTCGAGCGGGGCGGCTACACTCCCTGGAGTCAGGCTTCGGATCAGGCGCCGGAGCGCGGGTTCCTCGGCGGGGAGACAACGACATGCAGACACGTGAAGAGTGGTACGAGCGGGCCGAAGCGTTGAAGAACGACGGCCGGCTGCCGGAGGCAGTTGCCGAACTCGAGCGGCTGATCGCCGACCATGCCGACTTCGCACTCGCTCATTCCGCACTCGCCGCCTGGTGCACGCGGCTGGAGCGGCACGACGAGGCGGTGCAACATGCCCGGCGGGTCTGCGAACTCGCCCCAGGCGATCCGTTCAGCTTCACCGCCCTGAGCGTGGCCTGCATGCGCGGCGGGCGCATCGCCGAGGCCGAGGACGCCCTGGCGCGGTCCCGGATGCTGCAGGCCGGTGGCTGACGCTCAGGCCGCTGCCCCGTCGGCCAGCGCGGCCGTCAGTTTCTGCAGCCTCTCCCGATCCGAGCCGACCAGCCGCGAGTTCGCGATCCGCTTCTTGCGGGCCCGCTCCAGCGTCCGGCGGGCGGCGTCGGCATCGCCGGCCGCGAGTTCGGCGCAGGCCAGGTGCAGGAGTTTGCCGGGCGTAGCCTCGAGCGCCGCCTCGCGCAGGTCCTCGAGGGCGCGCGTCGTGTCGCCGGCGGCGAGGTGGACGAGACCGCGGGTGTCGAGCAGGTCGGGCTGCGGGCCGAGTTCCTCGATCGCCGCCTCGATGAGCCGGCGGGCCTCGGACGCGGTGGCCGGCTGGGCGAGGTGGAAGGCGAGATTGTTGGACAAGACGGCCAGCAACTGCGGCGGCACGTCCTTGCGGGCCAGCACCTCGCGGTAGATCTTCTCGACCTCCTCGGGCCGGCCCTCGATCTCGCGGAGTTCCGCCAGCGTCAAGGCCAGCATCACCGAATCGGGATCCTCGCGCCGGGCCTTGCCCAGCCAGTCGCCGAGCCGGGTCGTGTGCGCGCCGGGCGTGTCCTGGTCGCGGACGACTTCGAACCCGGCCTGGAGGATGCGCTGGAGCGAAACATCATTCCAGTGCTTTTCCAGCAGATCGAGCGCCTCCGCGGGCCGCTTTTGCCGCCCGAGAAATCCGACCGTGGCGAGGATCACCTCGGGCGAGTCGGCCGGGAGCCGGGAGAGGATCCTGTCCGCGGCCTTGGCGAAGCCCAGGTCCTCCAGCAGCCTCGCCATTCCGACGGCCTGGTCGCGCGGCAGGCCCTCGGCCTCGGCAGCGGGCAGCAGGTGGCGGGCCGCGGCCACCGCCGCCTCGCGGTCGTTCTGGGCGAGGGCGACGCGGGCCTCCAGGGCGTGGGTCGCCGCCGAATCCGGAAGCTTTTTCTTCAGCAATCGCATCCACGTGCGGGCCGCTGCGACCTCGTCGTGGGCGACCAGTTTTTCCACCAGCATGGCGAGGAACGCCGGGGGCGCATTGGGGGCGGAGCAGATCGTGATCAGGCCGTTGCGGGCGTCGTCCCAGCGACCGCTCTTCTCCTGAAGGTTCGCGAGTTGCAACTGCTCCTGAATCGTCAGCGGACGTTGCCCGGCGATGGCACCGAGAAGATCGATCGCCTGCCTCCAGCAGGACGGCTCGCCCCGGCGAGAGAGCAGCCGCACCTGGACCGCCATGTCCTCGGGGGGCAGCCTCCCGGAGACGTCGAGGTTCTCGCCGACCAGGGCGACCGCCCGCTGCAACGTGCGGAAGTTGCCCTGCTCGGCGAGCAGATCGGCGAGCGCCCGCCGTGCCCAGACCTTCGTCGGCTGTCCGTCGGCCGCGAGATCGATGATCTGCTCGAGGGCCGCGCGGGCCTCGTTGATCTGGCCACGGCGCAGCAGATATGCAGCCAGGTTTCGTCGCGTCTCGATGTCCTGCGGCGCCGCCGCGACGCCCTCGCGGTAGCACCGCTCGGCATCCGCCTGGCGGCCGAGCATCTCGTTGCCTTGCGCCAGACAGGCGGTGCGCGTGGGATCGGAGAGCGCGGCGGCAGCCCGATCGAGCGTCACCTCCGCGGCCGTGCGGGCCCCGGTCGCCACCTGGAAGTTGAGCAGGGAGAGCCAGGTCTCCGCGCGATCCGGCCCGACCTCGACCGCCTGTTCGAACCACCGGCCTGCCTGATCCCGTCGGCCCGCCCGTTCGAGGAGCTGGCCGAGCCAGAGCAGTTCCTGGGGATTCCGCGAATCGGCAGTGACGCTCCGTTCGGCCAGGGAGACCGCCTCGTCGAGACGCCCCGACCGAAGCTCCATCTCCGCCGACAGCCGCTCGTAGCCCGAGGCTTCCTCGGCTCCCAGCGAGGACAGCACCTGCTGCGCCTCGTCGATGCGATTGAGGCCGTAGAGGAGGGACACCAGCTGCCTGACGACCCGGGGGCTGACGGTGCCGAGCTGCATCGCCCGGCGCAGGCGTTCGATCGCCTCAGGCAGGTCGTTCTTCATTCCGGCGATCTCGGCGAACAGGATCTGCACCTTGTTCCAGCCGGGCCGCTCGTTCTCCGCCTCGATCAGCAGGGTCTGGGCCTCCGCCAGCGACTTGATCTCCTCCGCCGTCAGGGACGCGGCCCGTTCCGTCTCCCGCTGGCGCCGTTCCAGGCCGGCCCGCACCCGCATGACCGTGATGGCGGCCTGTGCAAAGCGGGCCTGGGCCGATGTTGCCCCTCCCAGCCGGATGATCGGCTCGAGGGCTTCCTCCGCCCGGGCGAGGTCGCCCGCCTCCAGGGCGGCGTCGAACCGCGTCGTGTGGAGGCGCGGGTCGGCCGGGGTTTTGGCGACGGCAAGTTTCCAGAGCCGCTCGGCCTCCTCCAGGCCGCCACTCGATCGGCGCAGCGAGGCGAGCGTGGCGAGCACCCGGGCTGCCTCCTCGTCGGAAAGCTTTTCGGCGCGTTCCTCGATTCGCATGAACGACGCGTCGGTCGCCGCCGGGCCTTCGGCGAGCGCCACCGAGGCCTCGAGCAGAAGGATGCCGGCAGCCCCGGCGAACTCCTCGGGCACGCGGTCGAGCACGGCGCGGGCCGCCGCCGCCCCCTGGTCGCGGAGCTGGAGGGCGGCCAATGCCATCCAGAGTTGCGGCGTCTTGGAGTCGCTCGCCAGCGCCCGCTCGAGCGTCTCCACGGCGGCCGCAGTCTCCCCCTTGTGCACGAGCACGTCGGCCCGCAGCATCGCGATCTGCGTGGGGGTTATGGAGGCGGCTGTCCGCAGGCTGTCGAGGAGGCCGTCGATTCGCGACCAGTCCCGCTTCTCGCGCGGCAGCTGCCGCTGCGCCGACATCCGCAGCTGCAGCAGTGGATGCCAGATCTGCGGATTGGCGGCGAGCAGGCCGGGGGCGAGCATCGCGGCGATCGTCTCGAATTCCGCCAGCGCCTCGGCGGATCGCCCGGCGGCCGCCAGCGCCGCCGCGGCGCTGACGCGCGGCTCGATGGCCAAGGGCGACTGCACGAGGACGCGCTGGTGGGCGGCCAGTTGGGCATCGTGCTCGCCGAGATGCTCGTAGCAGCGGCCGAGATGGAAGTCGATCTTCGGCACGATCACCGGGTTGTCACCGAGCCGGCCCCGCGCCTCCTCGAGCAACTTCTTGGCCGGGAGCCATTTTCGCTCCGCCATCAGCCGTTGACCGTCGATCAGCAGGAGCATCGGATGGGATGGTTCGAGCACCTCGCGTAACCGGTCGATGGCCAGCGACGCTTCCTCCAGGTCCTGCTGCATGAGGGAGGCCTCGGCCAGCATGAGCAGCATCGTCGGCCGGCCGGGGGCCGCGGCCAGCCCCTCGCGCAGCACCTTCGCCGCCTCGGCCGGCCGATTCTGCTCGAAGTGGATGGTCGCCAGCTGGCGGTAACTCCGCTCGTCGTTGGGAAACAACTCGCGGCAGCGGTTCGCCGTGTCGATGGCCTTGGCGACGTCCCGGTTGGCCAGTTGCAGGTCGAGGAGCGCGAACAGCGACGTCCGGTTTTCCGGGTCGATTTCCAGGGCCCGGTCGATGGCCTTGCCCGCCGCGGGGATGTCGTTCAGCTCGCGATGCCAGTTCGACAGAGCCAGCCAGGCTTCGGGCTCCTGTCCGTGGGCCTCGACCATCTTGTCGATGACGAGGCCGGCAGTTTTCTTGTCGTCGAGCTTGTCGAGCAGGAGCTGCGCGAGCATGGTGAAGCCATCGGTCGGGCCGATCCGAGTGCGGTCCTCGTCGAACTTCCGCGCTTCGCGATCGAAGCCGATGAGCGCAGCGGCCTTGTCGGCCGCGTTCTCGTACTCGCCCATGGCCGTCAGGGCACCGACGAGCATCAACTGAATCGAGAACGGATGCGTGAAGTCCTCGCGGTCCCACTCGGCGGGCGCCGGGGAGCCCGCGGCGGGGGCGTCCGGCAGGGGGTGCTTGGCGGCGAGGACGTCGAGGTGCTCCCGGGCGGTGGCGGGCTGGCCGACGAGCATCTGAAACCGGGCCAGGCGGCCGCGCAGCGCGTCGTTGTCGGGGTTGCGGCGGACCGCGGCCTCGGCCAGGCCGTACGCTTGCGCGACGTCCTGTCGGCCGAGCTCGCCGGTGCGGGACCGCTGGAGCGTGAGATCGGCGAGTTCCGCCACGACCGCGTCGTCGCCCGGCCGTATGGCGAGGTACCGCTGGAGCATGGCAATCGCCTCCAGCGGACGATTGGCCTCCGTCGCCTGATGGGCGAGCGCGACCAGGCTGCCAGCGTTCCGCCAGCGCTGGAACCGCCAGACGGCGAAGACCCCGGCCAGCCCGACGACGCCCGTCACGACCAGCGCCAGCAGGAGGCGAAGATTGACGCGTTTCACGGCGAGAACACTCCCGGCCCGGCCATCGAACAGAGGTCGCTCGACCTCCCCACCTCCGCATTCTACCAGTCGCATCTGCCCCGGCGTCGAAAGTGGTCGTTCCCGCAAAAGATTGGGGGATTGCGCGGACGATACCTGTCGGGACGGTCGTTCCTTTCCTGACGGTCGTGACGCCGCCAGGATGTCCGCCGCAGCGGGACGCAGCGAACCAACTTTTTTCACGAGGGCAGCGGATGTCGAGCGGAAATGCCATGCCACGATTAGGCGTGCGTCGACAGGGAGTGGCGGCCGTCGCGCTGGCGATCGCCGTGGTCTCACCCGCCGTGCCGCAGACCGCGCTGGCCGAGGCCCCCAGGCCGGCGGCGTCCCGCACCATCGTCGATCCGGCGCTGGTGCAAGCGGGCGGATGCCGCGGCTGCAATGCGCCATCCTGTCGCACATGTCAGGGCCGTCACGGCGGCCATCATCCGGTCTGCCGGGACGGGAAGTGCCATCCGCACTGCCCCGTCAGGCCCCAGGAGTTCGGCTTCTATGGCACCCAGTGGCGCCGCTGGCCGGACAGGCAGGTCGTGCCCGTCGCGCACGAGCGCGAGGGCACCCCGGCGTTGCCGCCGCGGTCGCAGGTTCCACGCGGCGAGGAGGAGGCGCGCCGGGCAACCGACGACGTGGCTGCGCCGCAGTCCGAACAGGCCGCGGACGATGCCGGCACCAGTCCGAACCGGGGTCTGGAGGACGAGCCCCCGCGACGTCGACCGCAGCCACCGCAGGCAGACGAGGATCCGGTCCTGCCGCCCGAGGCGTCGGGAGGGCTGCAGCCGCGGCTCCTGCCGCAGGCGCTGCATGGTGACGACGGCCCCGAACCGGACCAGCCCCGTTCGCTGGCCGATCAGCGCCGGACTTCCGCATCGCGACGGAGCTCCGCGACGCAGCGGCCGGACGTGCCCCGGCACGAGTCACTGCCCATGGCGCCGGAGCCGACGGCCAGTCATGCCGTGGTGACGACGGCCGCGGAGGCCGACGAAGGGATCGACGAGTCAACGCTCGGTCCGGCCCGCCGCAAGTTTGTCGCCCGCCGGCCTTCCCTGGAGGGGGCCGGCAGCGTGGCGCCGGCTCCGTCGGCCATCCCATGAGACGGTGCAGAGAACACTCTGCCGACGGCGGCATGCCGCGGCACCATGCGAGAGGCGGGATTCGAACCCGCACGCCTTGCGGCACTGGAACCTAAATCCAGCGCGTCTGCCAGTTTCGCCACTCTCGCGACGGCCGCTGCGACTGATTCTAGCGTGCGGCTGCCGGGCCGCTCCCCGCGTCGTCGAGGAATCGGTCGAGGTTTCCTCTCCCCTCCGTGCCGCGGTCGGGCCATGTGGCCAGCAGCTGCTCGTGCCGCTGTCCGGCGTGCGCCGCGATGCCCTCGACGACGAAGCGAATTTCCAGCGACTCGACGCGGGAGTCGGCGCCGTGCCGCGCATTCCAGTCGCGGGCCAGCGCCGCGGCGACGTGGGGCGCCAGGAGGCGGAACCGCGGCCGCGGCAGCAGCCATGCCAGCTTGTGCCAGCGATGGTGGGGCAGCGAGCCGAATCCACCCCCGGGGCGGTCCGCGCCGACGGGCGCGCCGTTGCGCAGCAGATCGACCCGGCGGCCGTCGCTGAGCAGGGCGGGCGCCTGGATCCACTGCTCGGTCGGAGAGACGACGCCGAACATGCCCCACTCCTGAACGAGTCCGCAGAGGGCCAGCGGCACGCCGACGACCGCGGGCAGCGGCCGCGACTGCCAGGGGGTTACGCCATGCAGGAAACCGATCGACGCGCAGCCGAGCAGGAGGCCGCAGGCCGCGGCGGCCAGCGGGGGCAGCCGGCCCGGATCGGGGTCCGCGTCCGCCGCTGCCGGTGTCTGCCAGACGGCGCCGGGGAGCAGCGCCAGCCAGGCCGTGATGCCGATGGCCGCGAACAGGCCCACCGACATGGTGGCCTGGATGGCGAGGTGAAAGAGGATGAAGCAGCAGGCGACCGCCACGCGCAGGCGGGGCCGGGGGAAGAGCAGGTACAGCGCCGGCAGCAGGAGCTCGATTCCGAGCACGCCCCAGGTGAGGGGTCGCAGCAGCCAGCCGGCGCCGGCCAGCCACGTGCCGAAGGACGTGCCGTGGTCGTGGATGGAGAGCGCGCGGCCGATCGCCTCCCCCGTCAGCCAGGTGTCGTTGAGCTTGGCGAGACCCGCGGCGAGGTACACGACGAGCACTTGGAGGACGAGCGCGATCGAGGCGCTGGAGAACGTTCGCGACCCCGCGCGACCGGCCGCGCCGCGGCGAGCTGCGTCGGCCGACCAGACCGCGCCCAGTGGCAGGAACATCGACCAGAAGAGCAGCGTCCCCAGCCAGGCATCGCCGGCGTTCGTCGCGGGCAGCGTCCGGCGCATCACGCTGAGCTGGGCCGCCCAGGCCACGATCGTCGCCGCCCGCGTCCGCCAGCCGCAGGCCAGGCACAGGCCGGCGAGCCCCTGCACCGCGAGGACGAGGCCGCCGCACCAGGCGTGATCGACGAGAAAGGCCAGCGACCAGACCGCCGGATCCGCGCCCCACGTCTGCCGCAGGGGTGCGAGAGGAAAGATGCCGTCCGTCGTGAACATGAGCGGGAAGTCGCGGACGCGCAGCAGGGCGTCGACGACGAGGATGGTGCCGGCGGCGATGCGAAAAGCGGCCAGGCTCCGCAGGTCGACCGCGAACCGGCGGCGCAGCCACGCGGCGCACCGAATCCGGCGGCGCAGCCACGCGCCGCCCTGGGCGGCCGGTGCGATCGGGCACGATCCGTCGGGGTGGCGCCGGGCGACTTTCACGGGCGGCTCCGGGACGTTTCTTGAAGGAACCGGCGAAGAAATCTACAACACGGGGCTCCGGCCCGCCTCCCCGAGATTGTTCCAGGTCAGGCCGCGGCCGGCACAGGAGTCGAATTGATGCACGTTCCCCTGGTGGTGCTCGGTGGCGGTCCGGGTGGCTATGCGGCCGCGTTCCTCGCGGCCGATCTCGGCATGCAGGTCGCGATCGTCGAACGGGACGAACGCCTGGGAGGCACCTGCCTGCTGCGCGGCTGCATCCCCTCGAAGGCCCTGCTGCACGTCGGACGGGTGCTGGCGGAGGCCCGCGAACTGAGCGACTGGGGGCTGGAGTTCGGCAAACCCGCCCTGCGCCTCGACGCCCTGCGGGCCCGCAAGGACAAGGTCATCGGGACGCTCACGGGGGGGCTGGCCACGCTGGCCCGGCGCCGCAATGTGACGGTCGTCCGCGGCAACGCCCGGTTCACCGGCTCGAGCGCGGTCGAGGTGGCCCCCGCCGAACCCGGCGGCGCCTCCCAGACGATCACCTTCGACCACTGCATCCTCGCCAGCGGATCGCGGCCAACGCGGATCCCGGCCTTCGACATCGGCAGCGAACGCGTGATGGACTCGACGGCGGCGCTCGAGCTTCGCGACATCCCCGAGTCGCTCCTCGTGGTGGGCGGGGGCTACATCGGCCTGGAGATGGGCACCGTGTACGCCGAGTTGGGATCGCGGGTCTCGGTCGTCGAGCTCACCGACGCCCTCCTGCCCGGCGCCGATCGCGACCTCGTCAAGCCGCTCCACCAGCGGCTCGAGAAGCTGTTCGAAAAGATTCACCTGCGCACCAAGGTCGTGAAGCTCGAGGACGTCGGCGCGGCGGTCCGCGTCCACTTCGAGGGCCCCGAGGGGGCGACGGCGCGGGAGTTCTCCCGCGTCCTCGTGGCGGTCGGCCGCCGGCCGAACTCCGATGGCATAGGCCTGGAGAACACCGCCGTGCAGGTCAGCGCCAAGGGGTTCGTCGAGGTGGACGGGCAGCAGCGGACGGCCGATCCGCGAATCCTCGCCATCGGCGACGTGTGCGGCGAGCCGATGCTGGCCCATCGGGCGAGCCACCAGGGAAAGGTGGCGGTGGAGGTGCTGCACGGCGAACCGGCGTTGTTCGCCCCGCGGGCGATCCCGGCCGTCGTCTTCACCGATCCGGAGATCGCCTGGGCGGGGCTCACCGAGCAGGAGGCCACGGCCAGCGGCCGCACGGTCGAAATCAGCCGCTACCCGTGGGTGGCCAGCGGCCGCGCCCAGGCGCTGGGCCGCACCGACGGGCTGACGAAGCTCCTCGTCGACCCGGAAACGGACGCGGTCCTCGGCGTCGGGATCGTCGGTGCCGGCGCCGGCGAACTTGTCGCCGAAGGCGTCCTGGCCATCGAGATGGGCTGCTCGGCCCGCGACCTCATGGAGTCGATCCATCCCCACCCCACGCTCGGGGAAACCGTGGCGTTTTCCGCCGAGAATTACTTCGGCCTGGCGACGGAAATCTACCGGCCGCGTGCGGACGCCGGGAAGTCGTGAACGGGTGGGCATCGGCGTGCAACACGCTGCAGACCGGCCTTTACGGGGTCCTGACGCGGCGGAATAATGGGTCTTGTTCGCCCGCCCCCCCCGGAGCCCGCCATGGCCAGTTCTGACATCGACCACACCGGCAGCGTGCCCCTCGACCAGACCGTCCCAGCAGGGGCGGGCCTGCCGCGCGGGGCCCATGCGCCGCGGGCCATCGGGCAGATGTCGGCGGAGTCGTCGGGCCAGCCGGAGGTCGTGGATGGGGTCGCAGCGATCGACGCCGATCCGACGGAGACCCGCGAGTGGCTCGATTCGCTGCGCTACGTGATCAACAGCCGGGGGGGCGATCGGGCCGCCTACCTGCTGCAGGCGATCGAGCAGGAGGCCTACCGTCTCGGCGTGCCGATCCCGTTCTCGGCGACAACGCCGTACATCAACACGATCCCCACCGACCGGCAGCCGCCGTTCCCCGGCAACCGGGAACTGGAACGGCGTATCAAGAGCATCATCCGCTGGAACGCGATGGCGATGGTGGTGCGGGCCAACCGCGAGGACAAGAGCATCGGCGGCCACATCTCGACCTTCGCTTCGTCGGCGACGCTCGTCGAGGTGGCGATGAACCACTTCATCCGCGGCCGCGGCAATGACTACTCCGGTGACCAGGTCTTCTTTCAGGGCCATGCCTCTCCGGGCATCTACGCCCGCGCGTTCCTCGAGGGGCGGCTCAGCGAGCGGCACCTGGAGAACTTCCGGCGCGAACTGGCTGTGGGGGGCGGGTTGTCAAGCTACCCGCATCCCTGGCTGATGCCGGGGTTCTGGGAGTTTCCCACCGTGTCGATGGGGCTCGGTCCGCTGATGGCGATCTACGCCGCCCGGTTCAACAAGTATCTCCAGGACCGGGGCATCAAGGACACGAGCCGGCAGCACGTCTGGTGCTTCATCGGCGACGGCGAATGCGACGAGCCGGAGACGCTGGGGGCGATCTCGCTCGCGGCCCGGGAGAAGCTCGACAACCTGGTGTTCGTCATCAACTGCAACCTGCAGCGGCTCGACGGGCCGGTGCGCGGCAACGGCAAGATAATCCAGGAACTGGAGGGGGTGTTCCGCGGCGCCGGCTGGAACGTGATCAAGGTCATCTGGGGCGATGAGTGGGATCCGCTGCTGGCCCGCGACGACCAGGGGCTGCTCGTCAAGCGGATGAACGAGGTCATCGACGGCCAGTACCAGAAGTACGTCGTCATGCCCGGCGGTTACATCCGCGAGCACTTCTTCGGCGCCCACCCCGAGCTCCTCGACATGGTGGCCCACCTGTCCGACGAAAAATTGAAGAAGCTGAGGCGCGGCGGGCACGATCCGGAGAAGGTGTTCGCCGCCTACGACGCGGCGATGAAGTGCCACGGCAAGCCGACCGTCGTGCTCGCCAAGACGATCAAGGGCTACGGCCTCGGCGAGGTCGGGGAGGGACGGAACGTCACCCACCAGCAGAAGAAGCTCAACGAGGAGGAACTGCGGGCCTTCCGTTCGCGGTTCGGCATCCCGATCTCGGACGACGAGGTCGCCAAGGCGCCGTTCTACCGGCCGGCGGAGGATTCGCCCGAGATGCGCTACCTGCGTGAGCGGCGCGAGGCGCTCGGCGGCTACGTTCCCAGCCGGCCGCTGCAGGGCCCAACGTTGAAGACGCCGTCGCTCGCCGACTATGCGGGCTTCATCGAGAAGAGCGCCGGCCGCGAGGTCTCCACGACCACGGGCGTGGTCACGCTCATGGCCTCGTTGCTCAAGGACAAGGAGATCGGCCGGTACATCGTGCCCATCGTCCCCGACGAGTCACGGACGTTCGGCATGGACCCGCTCTTCAAGCAGTGCGGCATCTACGCCCACGCCGGCCAGCTCTACGAGCCCGTCGACTCCGACCAGCTGCTCTACTACCGCGAGGCCAAGGACGGGCAGATCCTCAACGAGGGGATCACGGAGGCCGGAAGCATCTCCAGCTTCATCGCGGCGGGCACGGCCTACGCCAGCCACGGCGTGCCGATGATCCCGATCTTCATCTACTACTCGATGTTCGGCTTCCAGCGGATCGGCGACCAGATCTGGGCGGCCGGCGACTGCCGGGCCCGCGGCTTCCTCCTCGGCGGCACCGCCGGGCGGACGACGCTCAACGGCGAGGGGCTGCAGCACCAGGATGGCAACAGCCAGATGTTCGCCATCGCCTATCCCACGGTTCGCGCCTACGATCCGGCATTCGTCTACGAGGCGACGGTCATCATGCTCGACGGCATGGAGCGGATGTATGGCAAGGGCGAGGACTGGATCTACTACCTGACGGTCTACAACGAGAATTACGAGATGCCGCCGATGCCGCCGGGCTGTGCGGAGGGCATCCTCAAGGGGATGTACCGGCTGCGGGAGGTGGAAGCGTCGGCCGCGAAGCGGACGAAGCAGCTGCCGCCCGTGAACCTGCTCGGGTCGGGGGCGATCCTGCGCGAGGTGATCCGGGCCGCCGAGTTGCTCGCCGACCGTTGGGGCGTGGCGAGCAGCGTATGGAGCGTGACCAGTTGGAAAGAGTTGCGTCGCGAGGCCCAGGAGTGCCGGCGCTGGAACATGCTGCATCCGGAGTCGCCGCCGCGCCGCAGCTACCTGGAGAGCCAGGTTGGCGATGCCGGCGGCGTGTTCGTGGCGGCCAGCGACCACGTTCGGGCCGTGCCCGAGCAACTCGATCCATGGATTCCCGGGGGCCTGTTCGCACTCGGCACCGACGGCTTCGGCCGCAGCGAGACCCGGGGGCCGCTGCGGCGGCACTTCGAGGTCGATGCCGAGTGCATCGCCATCGCCACGCTCTCGCGGCTGGCGGCGGCGGGGGCGATCGGCGCCCAGGTCGTGTCCGAGGCGATTCGGGAACTGGGGGTCGATCCGGAAAAGATCGACGCCGCCTCGGCCTGATGGCCGGCGGCGGGGCCGGCCCGTGGTGCACGAGCCGGCCGGTGTGGAGAAGTGTGGCAACGCATTCACCGTGACGAAAGCGAGCAGATGGCAACAGAATTCAAGCTCCCCGACCTCGGCGAGAACATCGCCTCCGGCGACGTCGTCAGCGTGTTCGTCTCCGAGGGGGACGTCGTCAAGCCCGGGCAGGCGCTGCTCGAAGTCGAGACCGACAAGGCCGTGATCGAGGTCCCCTGTCCGCCGGGGGGCCGGATCGCCAAGGTGCTCGTCAAGAAGGGGGACACGGTCGCGGTGGGGCAGGCCCTTGTCCTCCTCGAGGCCTCGGGCACGGCGCCGGCCCCGGCAGCCCCCGCTCCGGCACAGAAGCCGGCAGCGGCGACTCCGCCACCGGTCCAGTCCGCACCGGCCCCGGCCCCCGCGCCAACGCCGGTCGCCGCGGCCCGTCCTGCCCCGGCGGCACAGCCTGCGCTGCCGCCGGTCGCACCGGTCGCCAGTGCCGCCTCCGCCGAACCGGCCGTGGCCACCGTCGAGCCGGCGGGGCCGTCCGTGCGTCGGCTGGCCCGCGAATTGGGCGTCGATCTGGCCCGTGTGCGCGGCACCGGTTCTGCCGGACGGATCGTCCGTGAGGACGTCATCGCCGCTGTTCGCCAGGCCAGCGCCGCGCCCCCATCCGGACGGGGGCGTCCGGAATCAACGGCAACCGAGCGGGACGACTGGGGACCGATCCGCCGCGAGCAGATGTCGCGGATGCGCAAGACGATCGCAGCCAACATGGCCCGCAGCGTGGCCACGATCCCGCACCTCACCAATTTTGACGACGCCGACGTGACGGAACTCGAGCACTTGCGCAAGGCCAGCGCCGCGGAGTATGCCAAGAGCAACGTGAAGCTGACGGCTTTGTCGTTCGTGATCAAGGCGGTGAGCCTGTCCCTCAAGCAGCACCCCGGCGTCAACGCGTCGGTCGACATGGAGAAGGGAGAGATCGTCTACAAGGATTACGTGAACGTCGGGCTCGCGGTCGACACCCCCCGCGGCCTCGTCGTGCCCGTGCTGCGAGACTGCGATCAGCTCTCCATTCCGCAGATCGCGCAGGCGATCGCCGAAACGGCCGACAAGGCCAAGAACGCCCAGTACGGCATCGAGGACCTGCGCGGCGGCACCTTCACGATCAGCAACCTCGGGGCGGTCGGTGGTGCCTATTCCACGCCGATCATCAACTGGCCCGAGGTCGCGATCCTCCTCGTGGGCCGCTCGCGCCGCATGCCGGTCGTCCACGAGGACCGGATCGAGCCGCGGCTGATGATGCCGCTCTCGCTCTCCTATGACCACCGGGTCATCGACGGGGCGATGGCCGCCAGATTCCTCAACGAGGTGATCGGGTTCCTCGAGAGCCCGGGCCGGCTGCTGCTGGCAATGTAGCCCCCGTCGAAACACCCCTCCGCCTCCGCCTCCGCCTGGACAGAACTCCGTGAGCACACGCGAAACCCTCGATGCCGCCGGCACGGCCAGCCTCCCCTTCCTCGAGGATCTTTTCCAGCGCTACCAGGACGATCCGGCCAGCGTGCCGGACGAGTGGCGGCCGCACTTCGCCGCCCTGCAACACGAGGCGGGGAGCAGGGCCGCGCGACCCGGAATCGGCGCCGTCGTGCCGCCGCCGCGGCCGGCCAACGGCAGGCTGGTGACGCCGGACGGGATCGCCACGGCCCATGCCCTGGAGATCGCCAACGGCGACATCCGGCTGCCCGCCGCCCCCGCGGGCGAGGCCAAGCCGCTGCCGCTGCCATCGGCCGCCGAGGTCCGGGCCGAGGAACGGGTGGCGTTCCTCCAGGATCGTGTCGATCAGCTCGTCCGCGCCTATCGCGTTCGTGGCCACCTGATGGCGGAGATCGATCCGCTCGGCCGGCCGCGGCCGGGCTTGCCCGAGCTCGATCCGCGGTTCTACCACCTCACCGAGGAGGACATGGACCGGTCCTTCTCCACCGACACGATCGAAGGCCCGCAGTCGATGTCGCTGCGCGAGATCATCCAGCGGCTGCGAAACACCTACTGCCGGTCGATCGGCGTCCAGTTCATGCACATGGACGACCTGCGGGTCCGGCAGTGGCTGCAGGTGCGGATGGAGGGCTGCGAGAACCGCATCCAGCTCGACCGTCGGCAGCAGCTGCGGATCTACCGGCAGATGACGACCGCGGCGGTATTCGAGGAGTTCATCCAGAAGCGGTTCCTGGGCGCGAAGAGTTTTTCCCTGGAGGGATCCGAGAGCCTGATTCCCCTGGTGGAGATGGCGATCGAGCGGGCGGCCGGCCAGGAGATCGATGACGTCGTGCTGGCGATGGCCCACCGCGGCCGGCTCAACGTGCTGGCGAACATCATGGGCAAGAGCCCGCAGCGGATCTTCCGCGAGTTCGCCGACATGGATCCCGAGCTCCACGTCGGCCGCGGCGACGTCAAGTATCACCTCGGCCATTCCACCGACTATGCCGCGGCCAACGGCCGCAGCGTCCACCTCACGCTGTGCTTCAACCCCAGTCACCTGGAGTTCGTTAACCCGGTGGCGATCGGCCGGATGCGGTCGCGCCAGGACAGAGCCGGCGACCAGGGCCGCAGCGGCGGGTTGGTGATCCTGATCCACGGCGATGCCGCCTTCGCCGGCGAGGGGGTCATTCAGGAGACGCTGAACCTCAGCGAACTCGACGCCTACCGGGTGGGGGGCACGCTGCACGTCGTGGTCAACAACCAGATCGGGTTCACGACCGGGCCGCGCGAGGCGCGCAGCTGCACGTATGCCACCGACGTGGCGAAAATGCTGCAAATCCCGATCTTCCACGTCAACGGCGAGGACCCCGAGGCGGTGGCCCAGGTCGTCAACCTCGCGATGGACTTCCGGCGCGAGTTCCAGCGCGACGTGGTGATCGACATGTACTGCTTCCGGCGCCGCGGCCACAACGAGGCGGACGAGCCGGCGTTCACCCAGCCGGCCCTGTACCGGGTAATCGAAAAGCGTCCCAGCGTCCACGAGAGCTACCTGGAGAAGCTGCTCAAACTCGGCGAGGTGACCCGCGAGGAGGCCCGGCAGATCGCCGAACAGCAGCACGCCAAGCTGGCCGCCGACCTGTCGGTGGCGAAGAGCGAAGACTACGTTCATGCCAACGACAGCGGCGGCTTCTGGTCGTTCTACATCGGGGGCCGGGAGAAGGAGGCGGCCGACGTCGACACCGGCGTGCGCCGCGAGGTGCTCGAGCAACTGCTGCGCCAGCTGGTGACGCTGCCCGACGGGTTCCAGCCGCACGCCAAAATCCAGAAGTTCCTGGAGAACCGCCTGCAGATGGCGGCCGGTGCCGTGCCACTCGACTGGTCGGCGGCCGAGGCGCTCGCCCTGGCGACGCTCGCCACCCAGGGGCTGCGGGTGCGGCTCTCGGGGCAGGACAGCCAGCGCGGCACGTTCAGCCATCGGCACGCCGTGATCCACGACGTGGTCACCGACGAGACCTACTGTTCCCTCGAGCACCTCGCCCCCGACCAGGCGCCGGTGGAGATCTACAACAGCCCGCTGTCCGAGGCGGGCGTGCTCGGCTTCGAATACGGCTACAGCCTCGACTGCCCGGATGGCCTGGTGATGTGGGAGGCGCAGTTCGGCGACTTCGTCAACGCCGCCCAGGTGGTGATCGACCAGTTCATCTGCAGCGCCGAGGACAAGTGGAACCGGCTCTCCGGCCTGGTGATGCTCCTGCCGCACGGCTTCGAGGGGCAGGGCCCGGAGCACTCCAGCGCCCGCCTGGAGCGGTTCCTGTCGCTGTGCGCGAAGGACAACATGCAGGTCGTGCAGCCGACCACGCCGGCGCAGATGTTCCACTGCCTGAGGCGCCAGGTGCTCCGCGTCTGGCGGAAGCCGCTGGTGGTGATGACGCCCAAGAGCCTGCTCCGCCATCCGGGCTGCGTGTCAGCGATGGACGAGCTCGTCAAGGGCTCGTTCCAGCGGGTCATCTCCGACACCTCGGGGACGCCGGCCCGCGACATCCGCCGGATCCTGCTGTGCAGCGGCAAGGTGGCCTACGAACTGGAGAAGCGCCGCCAGGAACTCGGCCGCACCGACGTCGCGGTGGTCCGCGTCGAGCAGCTCTACCCGCTGCCCCGGGCGGCGCTGGAGCGGGTCCTCGCCGGCCATGCCGCCGGCACGCCCGTCGTCTGGGTCCAGGAGGAGCCGGAGAACATGGGCGCCTGGAGGTTCCTGCGGATCCACTTCGGCGAGAAGCTGTTCGACAAGTTCCCCTTCAGCGGCGTCTGCCGGCAGAGCGCGGCGAGCCCCGCCACGGGCTCGAAGAAGAGCCACGACATGGAGCAAAACGAGCTCCTTGCCGCGGCCTTCTCCAGCTGACGTGGCAGGACACCGGTTTCCGTTTCACACTCCCCCGGAATCTTTGGCACATCCATGGCACTCGAACTCAAGGTCCCCGAAGTCGGCGAATCGATCACCGAGGTGGTGATCGGCGCCTGGAAGAAGCGCGAGGGCGACGCCGTCGCCCTGGACGAGGCGATCGTCGAGATCGAGAGCGACAAGGCGACGGTCGAGCTCCCGGCTCCGGTGGCGGGCCAGGTGACGCGGGTGCTCAAGGCAGCCGGCGAGAAGGCGCTGGTCGGCGAGGTGATCGGCTACATGGAGCCGGCGGCCGCGGGTGCCACGACGGCTCCGGCACCGACGAAGCCACCGGCTCCCGCCGCGGCGCCGGCCCAGCCGACGGGAGACCCGCGGGTCATGCCGGCGGCCGCCCGCGTCCTCGCCGAGGCGGGCGTTCCGGCCGCGACGTTGGCTGGCACGGGACCGGGCGGACGGATCACCAAGGCCGACGCCACCCAGGCCGTGCAGCGGCCGGAGCCGGCCGCGCCGCCGGCCGTGAAGCCGGCGGTACCCGCCGCCGTGGCGGCCGACCGGTCCGGAACCCGTGAGGAGCGGCTCGTGCTCATCAGCCCGATCCGGCGTCGGATCGCGGAACGGCTCGTGGAGGCCCAGCAGCAGGCGGCCCTACTCACGACCTTCAACGAGTGCGACATGTCCGCCGTGATGGCCCTGCGCGGCAAGTTCAAGGACGTGTTCCAGGAGCGGTACGGCGTCAAGCTCGGCTTCATGTCGTTCTTCGTGCGGGCGGCGGTGGAGGCGCTGCGGGCCGTGCCCCAGGTGAACGCGGAGTACCGCGATCCACATATCGTGTTTCGCGACTATTACGACATCGGGATCGCGGTGGGCGGGGGCAAGGGTCTGGTGGTGCCCGTGCTGCGCAATGCGGAACTCCTCTCCTTCGCCCAGGTCGAGCAGACGATCGGCGACTTCGCGCGGCGGGCGGCCGAGAACCGGCTCCGGCTCGATGAGCTCCAGGGGGGCACGTTCACGATCTCCAACGGCGGCGTCTATGGATCGCTGCTCTCAACGCCGATCATCAACCCGCCGCAGAGCGGGATCCTCGGGCTGCACTCGATCCAGGACCGGCCGATGGCCGTCAACGGCCAGGTCGTGATCCGGCCGATGATGTACCTGGCGCTGACCTACGATCATCGCCTCGTGGACGGCCGCGAGGCGGTGACGTTCCTGAAGCGAATCAAGGACACGATCGAGGATCCGAGCCGGCTGATGCTGGAGGTGTGACTGTCGTGCGAGCGGGCCCTGCGGGGCCTTGTTGGCCCGCGGCGGCGCTGGGGAAGCCGGAGTTTTCCCCCGTCGCAGGCGTCGCGTCCGGCGACGCCCATGTTTGACTCCATCCCTGGGGTGCGTTCATGAACCATGACCTGATCGTGATTGGCGGTGGACCGGGGGGCTACGTGGCGGCGATCCGCGCCGCCCAGCGCGGGCTGCACGCCGCCGTCGTCGAGCGCGAGCCGCAGCTCGGCGGCACCTGCCTCCGGGTCGGCTGCATCCCTTCCAAGGCGCTGCTGGAATCGAGCCACAAGCTGGAGATCGCCCGGCACGAGCTGGCCGTGCACGGCATCCGGGTCGGTGCGGTCGACCTCGACCTGGCGACGATGATGAAGCGGAAGACCGACGTCGTCGGCACGCTCGCCAAGGGCATCGATGCGCTGCTCGCCAAGAATAAAGTCGCCCGCTACCGGGGCACGGGGCGGCTCGCCGGCCCGAACGCAGTGCAGGTCAGCGTGGCCGACGGCACGACGACCCGCCTCGAGGCGCCGCGGATCGTGCTCGCCGTCGGCAGCCGGAGCGTGGTCCTGCCCGGGGTGGAGGTGGACGGCGACCGCGTCGGCACGAGCACGGAAGCGCTGGCGTATGCGCAGGTTCCCGGGCACCTCGTGGTGATCGGCGGCGGCTACATCGGCCTGGAACTGGGGAGCGTCTGGCGCCGGCTCGGATCGAAGGTCACGGTCCTCGAATACGCTGACCGGATCCTGACCGGCATCGACGCCGACATCGCGTCGGAGGCGCTGGCGCTGTTTCGCAAGCAGGGGCTCGACATCCGGCTCGGCACCAAGGTGACGTCGGCCAGGGCGGCAGGGAACGGCTGCGTGGTGGAATGCGCCGGCATGGAGCCGATCCGCTGCGACCGGGTGCTCGCGGCCACCGGCCGCCGGCCGGCCACCGACGACCTCGGGCTGGAAACGGTGGGCCTGGCGCCGGACGCCCGGGGCTTCATCCCGGTCGACGGTCAGTTCAGGACGCAGGCGGCCGGCGTCTGGGCGATCGGCGACTGCATCCCCGGCCCGATGCTCGCCCACCGGGCGGAGGAGGACGGCGTCGCCTGCGTCGACGGGATGACTGGGGGCTGGTGCCACGTCGATTACGACCTCGTGCCGGCCGTGGTGTTCACGCACCCGGAGATTGCCACCGTCGGAAAGACCGAGGAGCAGCTCATGGCGGCCGGAGTGGCCTACACCAAGGGCGTGTTCCCCTTCCGGGCCAACGGCCGGGCGCGGACGATCAACGACACCACCGGCAAGGTGAAGATCCTCGCCGATGCCGCCAGCGACCGGATCCTCGGCATTCACATCATTGGACCCGCAGCCGGTGACCTGATCGGCGAGGCGGCGGCGGCGATGAATTTCGGGGCCAGCGCCGAGGACATCGCCCGGGTCTGCCATGCCCATCCGACGCTGCCGGAGGCCCTCAAGGAGGCGGCCCTCGCCGTCGCCGGCCGGGCGATCCACGCCTGAGCTGCTACGGCCCCGGCATGACCGGGGGCCCGTTCTGGGCTGCCCGGACGTGGTGGGCGGCGGCCGCGATGGCGTCCGGCAGGATGCGACTACGGCGCGAGGTCGGCGGGTTGGTCGGCCCGTGATGGCGGACTCGGTTGCTCGGCGGGGGCGCGGAAGGTCCGCGGGCTCGGGGCGGTCTTCAGCCATTCCTCCGGTCGCTGCCAGCGGCCCGCGGCGAACAGCCGCACCTCCTTCGTGGCTCGGTCGATGATGCAGGGCGTGGAGGTCGTTGCGACGCCGATGATCGTCACGTGGACCGTGGCCAGCAGCAGGTTGCCCGGCAGGCCCACCTCCGCGGCGGCGACGTCCACTGCGGCCGTGATCGACGGCACCGGGCGGTCGATGACCCGCGCCCGCGAGTAGGGGGAGACCGCCGCCTGCCCGTATTCCTGCCAGGGGCGCACGTAGTCGGAGGCGAGCGCCTGGAGGGTTGCGCGCACGTCGTCGGGGACGGCGTCCAGTTCAGTGATCGCCTGCGGTGCTGCATCCCGCGTTGCTTCTCCCTCCGCAGCAGCACGGTGGAAGATGGCGAAAAGCCCGCTGAATGCCAGCGCACTGCCGACGGCAGGTATGACGAGGGCACGATTCATGACGGTTCTCCTGGAAGTACCGGACAGGGGATGAACGACGGGTGACGGACGTGCGCTGCGCAGGTCTCCCCGAGCACGACGCTGACGGCGACGCTCGTCCATAGCGAGACGAGATAGACGACGTCATCCGGCAGTGAGCCGAGGGAGAGGGCGATCTGTATCAGGCGAAAAGCGGGGGCCGACAGGGCGAACGCGAAGGAACGGGCCATGGCGGCGATGTGTGTCGGCAGGTCGGTGCGGCGGATGGCCCGATAGCCCGACCAGGTCGCGTGCCACCAGAGCACACTTGCCAGGCCGAAGCCCAGCGTGCCGAGCAGGCCGCCGGTGGCCGTCAGGGCCAGGAGAAAGCCCGTCGGTGCGGCCAGCCAGAGGACGGCGTTGACGTAGGCGTAGCCGAACAGTCGATGCCACGCCGGGTGCCGCCTCGTCCAGGCTGGAACCATCAGGGGAATCCCGATGAGAAGGCTGAGCGATGCAGCGACGACGTGGCAGTAGAACGTCGCCAGCCACCACGGCTGATCGGCCCAGTGGCCTTTGTCCAGAAGGAATCGCGGCGTCGCGTCGGAGGTGAAATACAGCATGCTGCTGAGCGGGATGCCGGCGGCACCCATGATCGTGACGACCGTGCAGATGCGTTCGCCACGCCAGGGTGAAAAGAGCAGCACGAGATGTCTCCCGCGGAGATCGTACGGGCACGACCGGCGTTGCCGGGTCACGGTCGTGTAACGACCACTTCTCCCGGTCGGCGGGTCGGCGCCGGCTGCGGTCACCAGCGCCAGCCGAGGCCGGCGTCGGAGAAGAAGGGTGCCGCATCGCCCCCCAGGCCCCAGCCGACGCGCAGGCCGATTTCCATGTTTCGGCCAACAAGATAGTGCGTGCCGGGGCTGAAGAAGGGCTGGCTGCGCGGCGGGGTCAGCCCGGCCGAGTACGACCCGAACCACTCGGCGTGGACCTCCCATCGTTCCGTGACCGGAATGCGGAGCACGGCCGAGGGCGTCCAGCGGCTGAACCAGCCGGCGTGCCCCTCGGCGTAGGCATACCGCAGGGCGGTGTCCAGCCGCCAGCCGCCGGGAAGTTCCCAGCCGGCGACGCCCGTGGCGACCGGCACCGTGCCGAACGAGTCGCCGAAGGCGGGCGTCGAGCCCTCCATGATGAACGCCGACTCCGGCAGCCAGCCCGCCTGTCGCGAGGCCTGCAGCTTGAAGCCGTAGAGGATGCTCGTCTCGTACAACCGGCTGCCGTCGAGGGTTCCCTCTCCGACCTCGACGCTCGTCACGATCGTCCCCTGGGAGCCGATGCCATAGTTGACGCCGAACCGCCACTCCAGCCACTCCGTGCCCCCGACCCGCAGCAGCCACTCCGGATAGTTGTTCGTCGGCAGCCCGGCCGGGTTGTCGATGAAGACGTACGACGCCTCGTGCAGCAGGCTGCCGGGCTCGACGACGTGCGTCGAGGGCGTGAAGGCGTCCCGGTCGGTGCCGAGATCGGCGGCGGCCGCCTGCCCGGCCGCGAACGCCGCGAGCAGCACGCAGAAGGGGCGGGGGCCGGGGCGGCGGCTTTGACTTCGAGACGGTTCCACGTCGATGCTCCGCGGCACTTCTGCCTTGGCCTTTGTCGGACCGGAGGGCCGCCGAGGAGCGTGTTTCCAGCTGGGAACGCACGGCCCTCCCAGGTTGCCGCGGCCCCCGGCGGGGGAAGGCCGGGGGCGAAGATGGTGTCGTCGGGAACGGGTCGGGGTGCGGGGAGGCGACGGCCGAGGGGGCATCACTCGGACGGTGAGCGGCTCACCGCGACGGTGAATCCGGCGAAAACATCGGAAAAAAGGGCCTGGTTGCGGGCTGGGAATGCCCGCGGGGCGTCGGTCGCCCCACCACTTCGGTGAATCGTGATCGGGTCGCCGGGAGGGTGACCTGAGCGGCATCGGCCCGCAAAGAAGCCCCGTTTTCCCGCTGTATTCAGCGATCTTTCGTGCCTGCCGCGAGTTTGGCACGCGGCGTGCTTTTCCTTCCTGTGTCGCCGGCGATGACGCGAAGCCCAAACGGCTCGCCAGTCGCCGGTGACGCGACCTCCGACCGGCGGTCGCGTCTTCGCAGATCGGCATCCCACGAGTCGCGGTTCGCCGCACAAGCAGAGGTGACACATGATGGTCGTTGCAGTGGGTATCACGTCGGATGAGGTGCGGGCCCTGTCAGGTCAGATGTCGCCCCGCACGGCACGTGCGCCCGGTGTGCTGAAGTGCCTGGTTGTTTCCGGTGACGGCGGCCTGCGGAAGCGGCTTGACGCCGTCTCGGATCTCAGCGGCTGGAGCGCGTGCGAGGCACCGGCCGATGCCGCCGAGCTCTCGGCTGCGGTCGACAGCGACTATCAGCTGGTGGTCGTCGACGTGGCCAATCCGCTCGGTGAGCGGGTCAGCGACTCGATCGAGGCTGCCGAGGAATTCGCCTCCCGTCCGGGCACGCTGCTCGTGGTCTGCGGGGCCGAGGAGAGCGTCGACGAGGAGATCTGGGCCCGGCAACTCGGTGCATGGGTCTACCTGCCCGGTGCGACGGGCGGCGACGCCCTGGTCTCCCTGTTCGCCGAGGCCCGACGGGTCGCGGAACGGCGCGGGGTCAATCGCATGGGATCGATGGTCGGAGTCTGAGTTCGTGGTTTGAAGCGGCTGGTTCCGGTCGTGTGACCGGCAGTCGAAGTCGATGGTCGAACGGTTCTGGTAGTCGGTTTTTTCAACGTCCTGCGGGACATTTCACAAAGGAGCAGTCTCATGAACGCAGTCGTAGGTTTTTATCGTGACGAGATGGACATCGAAGTTGATTCTGCAGTCAATCAGCGCCGGGACCGGATGACGCTCGCGCACCGCAGCCGCCGTCCCGAGCACCGCCGGAATTCCGCTCCGGCCAGCGTGAACGGCATCCACCGCCGGCGCAACAAGCGCTGGACGTGGGGATCGGGCCGGGGTTCCAAGATGATGAACCTGCGTGCCATGGCTTCCGGCCTGGCCTTGGCCCTCGCCTCGATTTCCGGAGCGGCCCTCGGCAACGGCGTGACGATCGACTACGCGACGGTTGGAAACCCGGGCAACGTGGCCCTCACCTCTGGCACGTTCGGATCGCGGGGATCGGTTGCCAACGCGTTCAACATCGCGAAGTACGAGACGTCGAATGCCGATTACGTGAAGTTCCTCAACACCGTCGATCCCTCCGGCACCAATCCGAACTTGATCTACAATTCATCGATGACCTCCGACACGATCAACGGTGGCATCCTCAATACCGGGACGGTCAACGGGTCGCGGTACTCGGTGCGGTCCGGGTTCGACCTGAAGCCGGTGACGTATGTCTCCTGGTTCTCCGCAGCTCGGTTCGCTAACTGGCTCAACAACGGTCAGACGTCGGGCACAGCGGGGACCGAGACGGGAGCCTACACGCTGAACGGGGTCACCTCCGGAACTCCGGTGGCCCGCAACTCCGGTGCCCAGGTCTACCTGCCGAACCTCGATGAGTTCACCAAGGCTGCCTACTTCGATCCGACGCTGAGCTCCGGTGCGGGCGGCTACTACAGCTACGCCACCAAGTCCAATTCGGCTCCCACGGCTGCCACCTCCGGAGTCGGCACGAACCTGGCCAACTACGGTGGTTCCAACGGCCCGGCCCTGACCACCGGCGTCGTGGACGGAACTGCCCTGCCGAACGCTGCCTCCTACTACGGCCTCTTCAACGCCTACGGAAACGTGATCGAGTACACCGACACGATCGTCGGGGCAGGGGTTGCCAACGGTGGTGCCAGCTGGAGGCTCAACACCGCGAACGCTGCCAACTGGAATTCGTCCGCCGTTCGGACGATCAATCTGGTGCCCTCCGACTCCTTTGGATTCCGCGTCGCCGCGGTGCCCGAGCCGGGTGCGATCGTCCTCGCCCTCGCCGGCCTCGGCGGAGCCTTCGGTGGCGAGTATGTCCGCCGCCGCCGCAAGGCAAAGGCCTGCTGAGCCACGGGTTACACGCTCACGCCAGGAAACGCCGTCCAGCGGGAAACCGCTGGACGGCGTCCTGCTTTTTCTGGACAGCACCTGGGGCGGCGTCATGAGAATCCTGCTGGCGAACGAGACCGGCGCCGTGCCGCACCTCGGCTGCCGCGCGGTTGCCGACGCCCATGCCCGGCTGCTCGGCCGGGCCGGGCACCGGGTGGTGGACCGGCTGTTCCTCAATGCGTTGCGCGGCCACGAGGAGGGAAGCGACAAGGACGTCGTGGCCGCGATCGAGCGGGACGGTCCCCTGATGGCCCGCCTGGCCGACGTGGACGCCGTGGTCGTCAATGGCGAGGGCACGATCCACCACGGGGCGGGCCGCAGCTGGCTGGGGCTGCTCCAGGTGGCCCAGGGGCTGGGAAAGATCACGCTCCTCGTCAACGCCGTCCTCGAGGAGACGAACGGCTTCGAATCGATGTGGCCGCGGCTGACCGACTGCACCGTCCGCGAGCCACGGTCGTGGGATGCCGCCCGGCGGCTGGGGGCACGGCCGCGGGTGGTGGCCGATTCCTACCTCGCCGCGGGTTTCGCGTCGACTGGCACGCCGCTCGCTGGAGACATCGTCACCGACTGGCATGGACAGTGCGCGGCGAGCGGCGCGATTCTCGAATGGTACCTGCGGCACGAAGGGGGAACGTTCCTGCCCTTGCGGACGCCGCAGGCCGCGGACGAGTGGGCCGGCCTGCCGCACCGGCTCGGGGCCGCCCGCGTCGTGATCACCGGCCGCCACCACGGCGTCTATGCGGCAATCGTGGCCGGACGTCCGTTCGTGGCGTTGGCGTCGAACACCTACAAGATCGAGGCGACGCTGGAGGCCGTCGGGCTCGCGCGACTCGTCGTCGCGACGCCGCAGGAAGCGGTCGCGCAGCGGGACTGGGCGCTGGAGAATCCCGGCGTGTTCCGGGCCCTCGCGGCCCGGCTGGCCGGTGGGCGGCCGTTGCCGACGTTCGCCGCACTCGGCAGCGGCGGCCCCGATCGGGAGGAGGAGGAGGTCGCCGCTCTCGCGGCGGACGTGGCCCGGCACATCGTCGCCGGCTGAGATCGGATCGGTCCCCTGCGCGGCCCTCCTGCGGGGCTATCGGCCGGTCGGTCGGGTAGCATGTTGATTGACAGAACGCGGTACGGCGACCGCGGTGCCGACGAGGTGCAGGCAATGGGTGAGACGGGCAGCACGCACGGGGAACAGCGATCCATCTCCGGCCTCGCCGGGGGGGATGCCGAGCCGATGGCCATCGGCACTGCCGGTCAGCCGCCGCACGCCCCCGCCTCGACCGCGGAGATCGGGGCGGCTCTGGAGGGGCGGACGCTCGGGCACTACCAACTGCGGCAGTTCGTCGGCGGCGGCGGGATGGGGGCGGTGTTCCGGGCGCTCGATACCACGCTCGACAGGATCGTGGCAGTCAAGGTCCTGTCGCGGCAGCATTCGGCCGACGCCGAGATGCTGCGCCGGTTCCGTAACGAGGCCCAGTCGGCGGCCCGGCTCGACCACGAGAACATCGGCCGCGTGCACGCGGTGGGCAGCGACGAAGGCTGGCACTACATCGTCTTCGAGTTCATCGAGGGGCGAAATCTGCGCGACCTCGTCCGTGAGCAGGGGCCGTTCGACGTCCCGCGGACGATCGGCATCGCCCTGGAGCTCGCCGACGCACTCGAGCACGCGGCCGACCGCGACGTGGTGCATCGCGACATCAAGCCCTCCAACATCGTGATCACCCCGGCCGGCAGGCCGCGGATCGTCGACATGGGGCTGGCCCGGCTGCCCCCCGCCGCCGGCGTCAACGACCTGACGGTGAGCGGGATGACCCTCGGCACCTTCGACTACATCTCCCCGGAACAGGCCCGCGACCCGCGGGCGGCCGACACCCGCAGCGACCTGTACTCGCTCGGCTGCACGCTGTTCTTCGTGCTCGTGGGGCGGCCGCCGTTCGCCGACGGCACGCTGGTGCAGAAGCTGCTCCAGCATCAGCAGGAACCCCCGCCGGCGGTCGAGGCGCTGCGGCCCGACGTGCCGGCGCCGCTGGCGGCGATCATCGCCCGGCTGATGGCCAAGGACCCGAACGATCGGTACCAGCGGCCGGCGGCCCTCGCGGCCGACCTCGTGTCGTGCGCGGAGGCCTGCGGCATCGACGTCGCCCTTCCCAGGCCCGTGGTCGTCGCGGCACCGGTCGCCGACAGTCGCCGCCGCGCCAGCCTGCCGTGGCTGGTTCCGCTGATCGGTTTCGCCCTGCTCGTCGCGACGCTCTGGATCCGGGCGATCGCGGACCGGCGGGACACGGACAGGGAAGCCGCCCCCGACCCGCCGGCCGCGGCACCGAACGATTGACTTCGCCCGTCTCGACATCGTACGATTTTCTTCGCGCTGACCGGGATGGTCGACGTATCACACCCTTCGGAGCGGCTCTCCATGAAGTTCAGCAGGCATGCGGTTCTGGTGGTGGCGGTCGTGGTGGCTGGTGCTGCGGTCGTGCAACGGCCCGCGCAGGCGTACAAGGAGTTTCTCGACGAGTTCAAGAAGGTCTACACGCCCGACGAGAGCAAGCCCTTCTTCAAGGAAGTCGAGACGGCCAAGTGCCTCGTCTGCCACGGGGAGAAGTCGAAGAAGGAGCGGAACGCCTACGGGAGCGCCCTCGACAAACTGCTGACGAAGGAAGACAAGAAAGACACCGACAAGATCCGCAAGGCGCTCGAGGAGGTCGCGGCCTTGCCGAGCGATCCGGAAAAGAGCGACGCGCCGACCTTCGGTGCGCTGCTCGGGGAAGGCAAGCTGCCGGGTGCGGCGAAGTAGGCTTCGGCCGGGCAGAAAGCGGCTGACGGTGGGGTGGCGCGGCGTCAGGCCGGCGCCGTGGAGGCGGCCTCGAGCAGCATCTGGTCCAAGTCCGCGCAGCCGGCGACGGCTGCCGCAGTGTCCGGCTCGGCGAAGATCCGCACCCGCTTGACGATGTCGTCGAACTGCTCGCGGGCCAGGCTGCGCACGACCGGGGAGAGGTCGTCGAGACGGCGCCACGCGGGTCTGGCATCGGGCCGGGCCCGCGCCGGCCGCTCGCGGACCTGGATCCTGAACTCGACCTCCCGGTCGGCGGGGGGCGCGTCGACGAGCAGCAGGGCGGGATCGACGGCGATGCCGGCCCGCTCACGGAGCAGGTCCGCGAGCCGGCTGGAGACCGCCACCGCGCCGGCGTAGGTCCGGCCGGCACAGGCCCGGTGCACGTCCGGATGGCGGACGGCGTCGAACGTGGCCGCCCGCTTGAAGAGCCGGCGCCGGTCGCCAAACAGTCCGTCCGCCAGCCGGGCGGCGGGCGTGCCGGCCGTCGTCGCCCGGAACCAGGGGGCGAAGTCGGCGTCGCTCATGCCCCGCAGACGCTGCGGGTCGACCCGGTCGCGAACCAGCCACATTCCGCGCTGCAGCATGGCCGTCGCCGCCCGCACCGCATGGTGCCAGTAGACCTCGCTGAACATGACATAGCGGGCGAAGACCATCAGTTCCGCGGCCGTCCGCCCCTTGTCGCTGATGGCTAGTGCCGTGCCCGCCTCGTCGAGGCACAGGCTGGAGAGCAGCCGCTCCTCGTCGAAGTGCCGTCCGTAGGGCACCCCCGCATGCAGGCTGTCGCGGGCCAGGTAATCCATCTTGTCGACGTCGATCGGGCCGGAGAGGAGCGACTGCACGATCCGGCCCGCGGGATCGGTGGCCGTCCCGCAGATGACGGCCGCGACCCGTTCCGGATCCAGTCCCCAGGCGGAGCGAAGGATTTCCCCCAGCTGGCCCCGGGCGAGGATCTCGGCGACGAGCCGCTCGTGCCGCGGCAGCTCGGCGAGCCCCATGTCCTCGATCGGATGGCAGTAGGGCCAGTGGCCGACGTCGTGGAGCAGGGCGGCGACGACGAACGTGGCCGCGTCGGCGGGGCGGACCGTCGCCATGAACCGCTCGTCATGCTCGAGCCGGGCGAGGAATTCGAGCGCCAGCCGGTAGGCCCCCAGCGAGTGCTCCAGCCGGGAGTGGACGGCGCCCGGGTAGACCAGCGACACCAGGCCCAGCTGGCTGATGCCGGCAAGGCGGCGCACCTCGACCGTGTCGACGAGGGCCCGGACCCGCGGCGTCAGCGGCACGGTCACGCCGGGGGGGATCCGCACGCCGTCGGCAGCGACGCGGGCGTCGAGTTCGGGGAGCAGGCGACGCGACGGCGCGACGGTCATGGCGGATTGCCGGGGGATCGAATCACAGCGGCGGCAGCCCCATGACCGCGCGAAGCAGCGACGTCAACAGGACGTACAGGGAGAAGTGGCCCACGGCGGGTCCCCAGTCGAGCTCCAGCGTGGCCAGGGCGGCGAGGGCACCGGGCAGCAGGAAGATCGGGCCGAGAAACAGCCATTGCCACATGTCGGCGGTGGCCTCGGCCGGCAGCATCCCCTTGACGCACCACAGGCCGGCGTAGACCGCGGCGCAGATCAGCCCGCGCACGACGAGGCTGCCGCCCTTGAGCGGCTCCAACTCCCGGTCGCGGATGACCGCGTAGCCGAGGAGCACGCAGGGAACGGCGATCACGAACGCGCCGCCGACAAGCAGCCAGACGGGCGGCGCCGCCGGCCGGAAGACGAAGCCGATCAGCCAGGCCATCATGATCGTCAGCACCACCCCCGCTCCGGCGGCGGCGAAGGCCATCACCGGGGCCGGCTCCACGAGCCGGGGCACGGAGATGATGGCCGGCCGCCCCGTGGCGGCCTTCGCCGGGCTCTCGGGCTCGTGGATCGTCACCGCCTTGACGAGCGCCGGCACGGTGATCGGCTTCTTGCACTTGGGGCAGGGCCCGGTCTGCCCGGCGAACTTGTCGCTGACGTTGAACCGTGACGAGCACGCTGGGCAGATGACGGGGATGGGCATGTGAGTGGGGCGCCGGCGGAGGGCATCGGTCGGGATCGGGCGGCCGCGGTCGGGGCGGGCGGCTTCCGGGCAGTTTCCGACGACGGCTGAAGGACGTCAAGCCGCGGGGGGGTGGCACGGAGGTTCCACATGGGGGTTACACTCTTCTCAACAGAAGTTCTGCGCCGGACCCGCCGCGAGGCGGCCGGCAGGGTAGGCGGAGAGGACGCACGACATGGCGGATAAGACCCCGCAACCTTCGGCGGCGAAGCGACCGGCCGGCCCGCACCCCGCGCCGCGGCGGGTGGGCGAGCAGATCATCTTCTACTGCCCCAACGGCGACAGGATCGTCGTGGCCGCGGCGCTCGGCGGGAAAACGGGGCTGTGCACCAAATGCCACGTGCAGGTCTCGATTCCGGCGATCGAGCCGGCAACGGCAACGGCAACGGCTGAACCCGCTCCGGCCGACATGCAGGCCGGATTCCCCCGCTCCGTTCCCGACGAGGCGCCGGCCCCGGCCAGCGACGTGGGACCGCTGCTTCCCGACGCCCAGCCGCGGGACGCAGCGCCCGCGGCGGCGCCCGTCGACTGGGATCTCGTTGCCGGGCAGTCCGTGGCGGCCGTGATTCCCGAGTTGGCCAACCTCGACGCGACGGCTCCCGGAGAGCCGTTCATCGGCCCCGCCCCCGTACCCGGCGACCATCATCCCGCCGCGCGTCTGGTGGCCCGGCTCTGGCAGGAGCGCGCCCACGGGGGCATCATCGAGCTGCACATGGCGGGTGGCAGCGTGATCCTGCCGGAGTGGTACGAGGTGAACTGGTCCCGCGGGACGCACGGGCTGTTCGCCAGCCAGGCGGCCGACGGCACGGTGACGATGACCGCCGTCGCCTGGGAGACCCTGGAAAAAATCGTCGTCCGCCAGGTCCGTGACCTGCCCCAGGGCTTCGAGTGACGGCGGAGACACTCATTCGTCCGCGTCCAGATCCCCCTCGGTGATCATGTTGAACCCCTTGTTGCCCAGGGTTTCCAGGCCGATCCCCGTGTTGTCCACCATCAAGGCGACCGCGGGCCTTCCCCGGGGACGGAGCAGGATCGGATAGGCCTGGATGATGTTCACCTCGGCCTGCAAGAGCGCGGTGCAGATGCGCAGCAGGGGTTGGTGGTCCTCCGGCAACTCGACGCCGATCAGGTCGCTTTCGATGATCGCGAGCCCGGCCCGTTCGAGGATCTCACGGCCCTGCTCCGGGTGGCTGAGCAGGAAGCGGGCGAAGGCGCACTCCCCGGAATCGTTGATCGAGAGGGCAACGATCCTGACCCGCGAGCCCTCGAATCGGCGCACCACCTCGAGAAGCTGCCCGGGCCGGTTCTCGAGAAACACCGTGAATTGGCGAAGCGTCGGCCAGCTGCGCCCGCGGGCGGTCGCAAACCCCACGCCCCCCGTGCCTGCATCGCCCATGCCCACGTCGTGTCTCCCGACGAACCTGCTCACCAAACCTGTGCACCAAACCTGCACCAGCGCCGCGGACGACCCTTTGCCTGTCCGCTGCCCGGAAGGATAGAGTCTCGGGCCGGGCCGGGTCAACGAAGCCCGATCGCGTGGCTGGCGGGCCGTCCGGTCGCCACGGTCGCCAGGAACAGCTCATGTCAGACGCGCACGAGATCGCAATCCGCGTCCGCTACCAGGAGACCGACGGCCAACGCCGGGTGCATCACGCCAACTTCATCACCTACTTCGAGATCGGCAGGACGGAGATGCTCCGGTCGCAGGGGCTCACCTATCGGGAGTTCGAGACCGCTGGTCTGTTCCTCGTGGTCGCCGACATCTCCTGCCGGTACGTCGCCGCGGCGGAATACGACGACCTGCTGCTCCTGCGCACGCGGGTGGAGAAGGTGGGTGCCGCCCACGTCTGCCATGCCTATGAGCTGCACCGCGGCTCCATGCTGATCGCCACGGGGACGAGCACCGTGGTCTGCGTCGATCGCGAGGGGCGGGTGCGGCGCCTCCCCGCCTGGATGCCGGAGCGTCGCTGACACGTCCGCTCAGTGCAGCGGCTCGAACATGAACCGCTGCTCGCCGCACAGAAACTGCGAAGGCACGGTCATGGCAACGGCCGCTTCAATTCGCACCCAGAGCCCGTTCATGCCGGCATTTTCGATCCTCCACCCGTGGTGCGAGCGGAGCACCGTCGCGTGGACAGGGCTGACGAAAGGATCATCGAGCCCGATGCCGGCGTTGGTACCGGCCCGGCCGATCGTCGTCGTCGGAGCGTGGCACTCGTGCCGTGTCCCATCACCACTGGCGTGCATCTCGACGAACACCCCTGCCGTGAGGTCGAGCGTCTGGAAGCGGAGTCGCGTGGAGCCGATCTGGAGCACCGTGCCCGGCCGGAGCCGGGCGCTGGCGGCCCGCACGAACGTGCCGCCGACGCTGCCGAGGTCGGAGAGTCGCCAGCCGGCGTTGCCGACCCGCTCGATGACGGCATGCCGTGGGGACATCGAGATGTCGTGGGGGATGACGATCTCCCCCTCACTGCGGCCTATCACAAGCCGGTCGCCCCGCATCCGCACCAACTCGCCATCCTCGCCGATGTCGTCGAGCACCTTCACGAGGGCCATCCGGGCCCGGACCGTCGGCCGGTAGGCCGCAACCTCCTCTGCTGCAGAATGGGTGGCGGCTGGCATGTGGGTGGCGGCTGGCGGGCGCAGGACCCGGGCCCAGGCATCGAAACTCTCCGGCGGACGGCCGTCCTTCGCGGCCGGCGACACGATCCGTCCTTTGGCAACGTTCATCGGATTCTCCGTTCGGGCGCCCCTGGCGGGCAGGCCGCGGCCTGCCCGCCAGAATATTCGCGGCCAGAGTGTCCGCTTATTCCCGCGGGGCTCCGGCGGGCTGCGTTTGCCCGCCCCAACGCGGCCGCCGACACTGGCAACGGGATCCGCAGGCAGGTGGTCACCGTGCTCCACGGCCGGATTCCCTTATCCCACGCCGGCGGCCTGCCTGTGCATGCCTCCGGGCATGCCTCCCCGGAGACTAGACCCATGTCACTCGCCGCCGAACGCGAATTCACCCACATCGGGGAGACGTCGGGCTGCTCGGACCACGACCACGATCTGATCCACGAATTGAGCCGTCGGCTCGACGCCCTGTGGCGGTACGACCAGTACATCGCCAACGCCGAGTGGCGCGAAGACCTGCGGCAGTTCTGGATGGACGCCAAGGCGGTCGAGAAGCAGGGCATCCAGCGGCTCAGGGAACTCATCGCCCAGGAGGTGCGCAACGGCTGCTTCTGAGGGACGTCGGCGTTGGGCGGCGAGCCGTGGCAGACCTTACCGCGGCTCGCTGCTCGCCACCCGGCCGTTGATGACCACCGCCGTGCAGTGGGTCGTGTACTCGAAAGGGTCGCCGTCGAAGACGGCGACGTCCCCGTCGCGGCCCGGCTGCAGCGAGCCGACCCGGTCGTCGACACCGATGATTCGTGCCGCGTCGATCGTGATCGACGCCAGCGCCTCCTCGAACTCCAGGCCGTTGGCGGCGGCGATGCCGGCCTCGAAGAGGGCGACTCGGGTCTTGGGCACGTAGCCCTCGTAGCCGCTCTGCAGGGCGACCGGGATTCCGGCCTTCCGCAGTTTCGCCGCCGTCTCGAAGCTCAGGTTTTCCGTCTCCCCCATGCCGGCCCGGCGCATGCTGGGGTGGAGGATGACCGGGACGCCGGCCGCCTTGATACGGTCGGTGACGAGATACGCTTCGGCGGCCGAATCGAGCACGAGGCGCAGCTTGAACTCGGCCGCCACCCGCAGGGCGGCGTCGATGTCGGTGGCCCGGTCGGCGGTCACGAGGAGCGGGAGTTTCCCGGCGAGCACCTCGGCGAAGGCCTCGCGGCGCAGGTCGCGGGCTGGCCGCTTGTCCGCGTCGGCAAGCTGCTGCTTGCGGACGTAGTCGAGCGTCTTGACGAACTCGGCCCGCAGCATGGCGACCGCCTTGCTCCGCGTGCCGGGGGATTTCTTGTCGGCATCGTCCGCCGGCCGGGCCCGATCGCCAAGCGTGACGGCGATCATCGCCGCCGGGCGGACGACGGCCTCGTCCACACTGTCCCCGAGCGTCTTCGCCACCATCGTCTGGCCGCTCACAAGGGCCCCCGGGGCGTGCCCGGTGTGGATCGTGGTCACGCCGAAGCCCCGGATCCACTCGATGAGCCGTTCGCGCGGGTTGTAGGAATCGATCGCCCGCAGTTCGGGCTGCAGCGGGTCTCCGCGGTCGAGCTGGTCCTGGTCCTGCTCCTGGTTGAGGTAGCCGGTGAGGCCGACCACGGTGTGGGCATCGACGAGCCCCGGCGTCACCACCTTGCCGCGGAGCTCGCGGGCGCCGGGGGGCACGGCCGCCTCGCGGGCTGGGGCGACCTGCCGGATCCGCCCGTCGACGATCACGACCACGCCGTCCTTGATCGCCGGCCCGGCCATCGTGTGGACCACGTCGCCGTAGATCGCCAGCGGGGCCGGCGGATCGGCAGCCGCCGCCGGCGCGACAGGGGACGCGAGCCAGACGGCGACGAGGAACGCGACGAGCGCTGGCGGGCAGGTGCGGCGACTCATTTGGCGGTCTCCGCGAGGCGGCCGTCGGTGCAGCAGGCGTGCGCCGTCTGATCGCGGCTGGCGCCATACCCGCCCACGGCGAACAGCCGGTCCTCGGGGTCGTCGCGATCAAAGACCCGGCGGCCCTCGACCCAGGTCTGGAGCACCTTGGTGCGGACGGCGAGCGGGTCGCCGGACAGGATAACGAGATCGGCGTCCTTCCCTTGGTCGAGCGACCCGATGCGGTCCTCGAGCCCGAGCATCCGGGCGCCGGCCAGCGTCAGCGCCTCCAGCGCCTTGCCCCGGGACATGCCGGCCCGGACGGCGAGGCCGGCGGTGCGGAGGAAGAGCCGGGAATCGGTGACGGGGTCGTCGGTGTGGAAGGCGCAGGGCACGCCCTCCTTCTCCAGCACCGCGCCCGTGGCCAGCGACATGTCCATGGCCTCGATCTTGCCCCCCGGGCTGTCGACGACGATCACCGAGCAGGCGGCCTGGGCACGGGCCAGGGCCCCCGCCACCTTCCAGGCCTCGCTGACGTGGTGGAGCACGACCTTGAAGCCGAACTCCTCGCGCAGCCTGAGCACCGTGAGGATGTCGTCGGCGCGGTGGGCATGGTGGTGGACGATGACGCGGCCGTCGAGGACGTCGAGCAGCCCCTCCATCTCCAGGTTGCGGTCGGGCCGCTTCGCCGGATCGTCGCCGGCGGCGCCGAGTTTCCGCCGGTACTCGAGGGCGTCGACGAACTTCTGGCGGACGATGGCCGCCGACTTCGACCGCGTTCCCGGGAATGGCGGGTCGCGCTGCGAGTTGGTGCCATTGGCCATCTTCATGCCGCCGATCATCCGGCCGTCGGCGGTCCGGTAGAGGAGATCGTCGATCGTTTGTGCCGGCCGCAGCTTGGCGTACACGGTCTGGCCGCTGAGCAGGTGACCGGAGCCGGGCATGATGTTGAGCGTGGTCAGGCCCCCGGCCCGGCACTTGCGGAAGCCCGAGTCACGGACGTTGATCGAGTCGAGGATCCGGACGTCGGGCTGGACGGGGGCCGAGGCATCGCCTCCCCAGCCGCCGCCGACGTGGCTGTGGGTGTCGACGAGTCCCGGCATGATCACCCGGCCCTTGCAGTCGATCCGCTCGGCGTCGGCGGGAATGGGCGTGGTGGCCGCCGGTCCGACGGCGACGATCCGGCCCCCCACCGCCACGAGCACGCCGTCGGGGATCGCCGGCCCGGAGATCGGCAGCAGCTCGGCGCCGACGAAGGCGATCGGCCGCTGCTGGCCGCGGGCGGACGCGGCCAAGAGCAGCAGCGCGAACAGGCAGGCCCTGGCGAACGTTGCAAGGCAGGTCATGGTGTCTCTGGGTCCTGTGTCGATGGGCGACGAGGGACTCGAACCCCCAACCCCCTCGGTGTAAACGAGGTGCTCTGACCAATTGAGCTAGTCGCCCGGTGGGCTGGCAGGCGGCGAGTTCACCGGGGGCAATTCACCGCCGCCGATCCGAGTCTACCCTCCCGGCTTCCGGGCGTCGGGCTGCGGGGGCACGACCGTGCGAATCCCCAGTTCCACGAGCTGCTTCGTCTCCACCGGCGCCGGCGCACCGGTCATCAGGTCGCTGGCTTTCTGCGTCTTCGGGAAGGCGATCACGTCACGGATGTTGTCGAGCTTGCCGAAGAGCATCACCCACCGGTCGATGCCGAGCGCGATCCCGCCGTGCGGCGGCGCGCCGCTGCCCAGGGCGTCGAGCAGGAAACCGAACCGGTCGCGGGCCACCTCCGCCGTGATGCCGAGCAGCTTGAAGACCTTCTCCTGGGTTGCGCCGTCGTGGATCCTGATCGTCCCGCCGCCCGCCTCCGAGCCGTTGATCACGAGGTCGTAGGCGACGGCGCGGCAGGCCGCCGGGTCGGATTCCAAGAGGTCGCGGTCGGCGGGCCGCGGGGCGGTGAACGGATGGTGCATCGACGCCCAGCCGCCGGTCTCTGTGTCGCGGGCGAACATTGGGAAGTCGACGACCCACGAGAAGTGCATGTGAGCGGGATCGTAGAGGCCGAGCCTGGCCCCGAGCCGTTTCCGCAGCATGTGCAGCGCCTTGCAGGTGACCTCGAACGAGTCGGCCACGATCAACGCCAGATCTCCCGGCTCGCAGCCGAGCCGCTCCCGGAGCGGCGCGGCGACCGAGCCGATGTTCTTGGCCACCGGCCCCGACCACGAGCCGTCGGGCTCGACCTTCAGCCAGACGAGCCCCTTCGCCCCTCCCTCGACGGCCACGCCGGTCAGTTCGTCGAGGTCCTTCCGCGAGAACTGCGCGGCCGCCCCCGGCACGCGGATGCCGCGGACCCGGCCGCCCCCCTCGACGGCGCCGCGGAAAACGCGAAAGTCGCTCTCACCGGCCACGGGCGTGAGATCGACGATCTCCAGGCCGAACCGCAGGTCGGGGGCGTCGTGGCCGAACCGCTCCATGCACTCGTCCCAGGTGAGCCTGGGCAGGGGGAGGGGGACGTCGAGGCCGAGGATCTCGCGGGCCGTGCGTTGCACGAGGCCCTCGATCACCCCCATCACGTCGTCCGCCTCCACGAACGACATCTCCACGTCGAGCTGGGTGAACTCGGGCTGCCGGTCGGCCCGCAGGTCCTCGTCGCGGAAGCACTTCGCGACCTGCACGTAGCGGTCGAAGCCCGCCATCATCAGGAGCTGCTTGTAGAGCTGCGGCGACTGCGGCAGGGCGAAGAACGAGCCGTGGTCGAGCCGGCTGGGGACGAGGTAGTCGCGGGCCCCCTCGGGCGTGCTCTTGCCGAGCATCGGCGTCTCCACGTCGACGAAGCCGAGCTCGTCGAAGTGGTCGCGCATGATCTTGACGATCCGGCTGCGCAGGAAGAGGTTCTCCTGCATCGCCGGCCGGCGCAGGTCGAGCCAGCGGTTCGCGAGCCGCAGCTCTTCGCCGGGAAGCTCCGCGGCGCCGGGCTGGAAGACCGGCGTGGCGGCCTCGTTGAGCACCTCCAGCCGCCGGCAGGCGAGCTCGATCGCCCCGGTGGCGAGCCGGGGATTGGTCGTCCCCTCGGGCCGCGCGCCGACGACGCCGTGGACGAGGATCACCCACTCCGGCCGCACCGCCCGGGCCGCGGCCAGCGCGGCCGGCGGGCTGTCGGGACCGATCACGACCTGCGTTTTCCCCCAGCGGTCGCGGAGATCGACGAAGATCACCCCCTTGTGGTCGCGGATCCGGTCGACCCAGCCGCAGAGCGTGGCCTCCCCGCCGAGGTGTTCGGGACGCAGTTCGCCGCAGGTGTGGGTTCTGAGCACGGTGGGAATGCCTGGAGGGAAACGGAAAAACGACGGAGATCGCGGCCCCGGCCGGCGGAAAGGCCTAGCCCTTCGCCTGGAAGGCCGACACGACCAGCAGGACGAGGGCCAGCAGCAGCGACAGGCCGAGGGCCGGGATCGCTCCCCAGAAGAACAGCCTCTTTGCCATCTCGGGTCCGAGCGAATCCCAGGCGAACACGCCGGTCAGCCCGAGCCCCACGAACACCAGGGACAGGCCTAACGCGATCCAGGCGAGGAGTTTGACGAGCATGTCCGGCTACCTCGCGGGGCGGGCCGCGAACAGCTCCGCGGCGGCGGCCTGCTCGGCCGCGAACTCGAGTTGCAGCTGCTGGCCCGCGTCGTCGTCGGGGGCCAGCTCGCGAAACAGCAGGCTCGGCTGGATGTCGCGGTTGTGCTGGTACTTGTCGCTGACGTACTCGGTAATCTCGCCGGCGATCTGGTGGAAGAAGATCTGGCAGATCGGCACGCCGGGATAGATCTTCACCGGCTGCACGGCGAACATCTCCAGCGTCCAAAAACCGCAGAAGCCGACGTCACCGAAGCCGGCGGTGACGTGGACGAACAGGCCGAGGCGGCCGATGGAACTCCGCCCCTCGATCATCGGCACGAGGTTGTGGGTTTCCGTGCGCTCGACGGTGCGGCCCAGGTACAGCTGGTTGGGAGTGAGCACGAGACCGTCGGCCGGGATGCGGATCCGCTCCACGCGGTTGCTCTTCCGCATGTCGAGCACCACCTCCTCGTAGACGAGCAGTTCGTCGTGGAGCGAGAGGTTGTAGCTGTTGGGGTTGAGCCGGGCCTCGGCGAACGGTTCGATCAAGATGTTGCGGCCGAGCTGCTGCTTGATCTCGTTCCCGGAGAGGATCATGAAAAGTTCCCGTTCGCTGGCGGCGGGCGTACGGCACGATCGGGCCACGGCTGCGTCGGCGGATTGTAAGCGGGCGCGGCCAAGTCTGACAGCCTCCCATGCCAGTCAGCCGCGCACGCCCACCCGCGGGCAGAGATCGGCCAGCGGGCAGCCGGCGCAGCGGGGCCGGCGGGCCAGACAGACGGCCCGGCCAAGTTCGATCAGCCGGTGGCTGAAGGCGATCCACTGGTCGGATTCGAGGAGGGCGACCAGATCCCGTTCGGCCCGCACCGCGTCGGCCCGGCGGGTGAGGCCGAGGCGGCGGGAAATCCGCCCCACGTGGGTGTCCACCACGACGCCCGTGGCGTCGCCGAACGCGGCGCCCATCACCACGTTGGCCGTCTTTCGCCCGACCCCGGGAAGCCGCACGAGGTCGGCGAACGACCTCGGGACGGCGCTGCCGTGCCGTTCGACGAGTGCCCGGCTGCAGCCGAGCAGGCTCCGGGCCTTGGCCCGGAAGAAGCCCGTGCTGCGGATCACTCCCTCGACTTCTTCCTGGCGGGCCGCGGCGAGCGCGGCGGCGTCGGGCCAGCGCTCGAAGAGTCCCGGCGTGACGGCGTTGACCCGCTTGTCGGTGCACTGCGCGGAGAGGATCGTCGCCACGAGCAGTTGGAACGGGGACCGGAAATCGAGGGAACATTCGGCCCGGGGATAGGTTTCGGCCAGGCGCCGGGCGATCGCCGCGGCCCGCTCGCGACGCTCCCGCGCGGTCTCCCGCGGCCGGCGTGGCGGGGGCGCGGGCTTCGCCTGCGCGGCCGGGGTGCTACGATTCTGCGGATCCGTCCGGCCGCGCTGCTTGTTCGCGGCCATCGGCAACCGGCGCGACGAGGGAGGTCGGGGCATGGCACACGACTCGGAAAGCGACGCCGCGGGGTATGAACCGCTGTACCTCGCCGGCATCGAAAAATTCAATGCCTGCGATTATTACGAGAGCCATGAGGTGTGGGAGGAGCTGTGGACCGAATACCGCGGACCGTCCCGACAGTTTTACCAGGGACTGATCCAGGCGGCCGTGGCGCTCTATCATTTCGGTAACGGAAACATTCGCGGGGCCCGCAAACTGCATGGCAGCGTGCACCGCTACCTCGAGCCCTACGCCCCCCGGCACCTCGGCCTCGACGTGACGAGCTTCCTCGGATCCTTTGACACCTGCCTGGCGGAGGTCGCGGCGAGCACCGAAGACTTTCCCTCCATCGAACTCGACCCGGACCTGCTCCCCGAAATCCATCTCGACCCCCCTCCTGTCGGCTGAACGCCCTGCTCCCCCGGTCCAGTGCCATGTCCGACGAACCCCTCGCCTTCTCCCCCGAACAGTTCTCCGGCCGTGCCCGCGTGTTCCCGCTGCCGAACCTGGTGATGTTTCCCCACGTCATGCAGGCCCTGCACGTGTTCGAGCCGCGCTACCGGGCGATGGTGGAGGAGGCGGTCGACGACGACAGGCTGATCGCCCTCGGCGTGCTCGCCCCGGGCTGGGAGCAGAACTATGAAGGCCGGCCGCCGCTGCGGTCGACCGCCTGCCTGTGCCGCATCGCAACCCACCAGCGGACGAAGCAGGGCACCCACAACGTCCTCCTGCTCGGCGTGCGCAGGCTGCGGCTCATCACCGAGTTGCCGCCCAAGAAACTGTTCCGCGTCGTCGAGGCGGAACTGCTCGACGACGTCGAGCCGGACGCCGCCACGCCCGACGCGGCGGCCGACATGCAGCAGGAGCTGCTCTCCGCGTTCAAGCGGGCGATGCCCAAGATCCCGGAGGCCTTCGGCCAGATCGAGCATCTGCTCGGCAGCCAGATCTCGCTGGGCATGCTCGCCGACATCGTGTCCTACACGGTCGAACTCGACCTGGAGACGAAGATGCGGCTGCTCGCCGAGTGCGACGTCTTCCGGCGGGCCCGGCTGCTGCTCGAGGCCTTCACCCAGCGGCCGGCGGCCCTCCCCGGCCGCCCGTTTCCCCCGGACTTCAGCCGCAACTGAGCGCCGGCACCCCTGGCGGGGCATCCCGCCCCGGCGCTGCGGGCCACCCCGCGACAAATGCCCGCCGCCGATTACAGTGAGAGCATGGCGAAACAGCGTGACTTCGGCGGTGGCTGCGGCGGCTCGGCGGCGGACGACGGGGCTGGCTCGCCGCCCGGCGGCGGCGTCGACATGCCGCGGATCGAGGCGGCCGTCCGCGAGATCCTCGCCGCGGTCGGCGAGGATCCCGACCGCGAGGGGCTGTTCGAGACACCGGCCCGCGTGGCCCGGATGTATGCCGAACTGTTCAGCGGCCTGCGCCAGGACCCGCGGGAGCACCTGCGGGCCGCGTTCACCGAGAAGTACGACGAGATCGTCCTCGTCCGCGACATCGCCTTCAACAGCGTTTGCGAGCATCATCTCCTCCCCTTCATGGGCCGGGCCCACGTCGGCTACCTGCCCGACGGCCGCGTCCTCGGGCTGAGCAAGCTCGCCCGGATTGTCGAGGTCGTGGCCCATCGGCCCCAGGTGCAGGAACGGATGACGGAGCAGATCGCCGACCTGCTGGTCGAGGACCTGGGGGCCAAGGGCGTGGCCGTCGTCGTCGAGGCATCGCACACCTGCATGACGATCCGCGGGGTGCGCAAGCCCGGGAGCGTGTGCGTCACCTCGGCGATGAAGGGGTTGTTTCGCTCCAACGTCTCCAGCCGGGCGGAGGTCATGGCGCTGATCTACGGGAACCGCTCCCCGTGAGCCGCGACCACGTGCCGGCCGCCGCGATCGGCCCCCGCCCCGCGCGGTTTCGCCCATGAGCCTGCTGCTCGACTTTCTCTGCCGCTTCGGCTGGGGACTCGCCGCGGCGCTCGTGCTCACGCCGCCGGCCGTCGTGCCCGCCGGCTTCTTCCGCGTCAACCTGCTCGTCGTGCTCGGACTGGCCACGTTCGCCGCGCTCGTGGCCCGCACGACCGTGCCGGGGCCTGCCTGGATCGTGGCGGCGCTGGCCGCGGTCGCGGCCTGGCTGGGGAGCGTTGCCTGGCTTGGGGAACGAACCCGGGCGGGCGTCGCCTTCTGCGCGGTCACGAGCCTGCTGCTCGCCGCGGCCACGGTGCTCGTGCAGGGGCGTCCGGGGGCCGATCCGGCGGTCGTCGTCGCGCTCGTCTCCGGCCTCGTCAGCGGCTGCACGGTGCATGCGATGCTCCTCGGCCACTGGTACCTCAACGCCCCGGGCATGAGCGTCGCCGCCCTGCGGCGCATGATCGACCTCGCCCTGGCGGTGTGGGGGGCCCGGCTCCTGCTCACGCTCTGGCTGGCGGCACCGTCGGGCGGGGGAGGGCTGATGGGCGGGGGGGAACTGATAGCCGGGGGGGAACTGATAGCCGGGGGGGAACTGACGGCCGGCACCACGGGCTTGGCCCTCGCCGCGCTGCGCTGGCTGGCGGGGCTCGTCGGCCTGCCCGTGCTGCTCGTCATGGCCCGCAAGACGCTCGACATTCCCAACACGCAGAGCGCTACGGGTATCCTGTATGTCGCCTGCCTTGCGGCGATCCTCGGCGAACTGACCGGGCAGCTGCTGGGCCCGCTCTGACGCCCCGGTTCGCCCATGCGCATCACCTACGCCTGCCCCGCCTGCCATGCCACGGTGACCCACGACGGCGCGGACCGTGGCGGGGAGCTCGCCTGCCCGCAGTGTGCGGCCGTCGTGCCCGTGCCGGCGGACGCGATCGCCTGGATCGGTCCCGACGGCGGGGCGGCGGTGGCCGGCAGCGGTCGCCTGCGCCTGCGGCGCTGCATGGTCTGCCCGGGGACCGAACTCTTCGCCCGCAAGGATTTTCCGCAGCGGCTCGGGGTGGCGATCGTCGTGGCCGGGTTCGCCGCGAGCTGTGTGACCTGGGCCTGGCAGCTGCTGATCCCGACGTTCGCCATCCTCTTCGGCACGGCCCTGGTCGACGTCGTCCTGTACATGCTCATGCCCGAGTGCCTCACCTGCTACCGCTGCGGCGCCCGCTACCGCGGGGACGGCGTCGCCGACGCGGTGGGGGGCTTCGACCTGGAGACCCACGAGAAGCACCGACAGCAGGTGGCGCGGAGCCGGGAGATCGGGGCCCGGACCGGCGCCGGCCGGCGGGAGTGAGCGATGGATCCAGAGCAGAAGCGGATCGAGGAGGACCTGCGCGGGATCGTCGCCGGCGAGGTGCTGTGCGACGACGCCAGCCGCGCCCTGTATGCCTCCGATGCCAGCCTGTTCGAGGTCCGGCCGCTGGCGATCGTCCGTCCCCGGTCCGCCGAGGATGTCGCCGCCACGGTGGCCTGGGCGGCCGGCCGCGGCATCGCCGTACATCCCCGTGGCGCCGGCTCGAGCGTCTGCGGCGGGGCACTCGGCCCCGGACTGGTCATCGACATGAGCCGATTCATGCGCCGGATCGTGTCGACTGCCGACGACACGATCCGCGTGCAGAGCGGCGTGGTGGCCGCCCAGCTCGAGGAGCACCTCGGCCGCCTCGGCCGGACCTTCGGCCCCGATCCGTCGAATCCCGGCGTGACCACGATCGGCGGGATGATCGGTCGCAACTCGTCCGGTAGCCGCTTCCTCCGCCACGGGGCGGTCCGCGACCGGATCGTCACGCTGGAGGCGGTCCTCGCCGACGGCTCGATCGTCGAACTCGGGGCCACGGCCGTCGCCCCGCCACGCTCCCCCCTGGGCGGCCCCGGCGCGGGCATCGCGCCGCTGCCGGAACCGGCGCGGCACGAGCCGCTGGCCGCCGGCGTGGCGGCGATCGTGACCGCGGCCCGCGACACGATCACCCGGTTCCAGCCGGCGGCCCGGATGTCGCACGGCGGGTATCGGCTCGACGACCTGCTGGCGACGGCCAGCGCCGACAACGCCCCCTCCATCGACCTCGCCCGCCTCTGCTGCGGGGCGGAGGGGACGCTGGCGATCGTCACCGAGGCCACGCTGCGGACCGTGCCCGCCGACGGCGCCAGCGCCGTGGCCCTCGTCCTCTTCGACTCGCTCGCCAGGGCCGCGGAGGCCGCCGTCCGCCTGCGGCCGCTCGGGCCGAGCGCCTGCGACATCTTCGACCGCCGCCACCTGGCGCTGGCCCGGGGCACAAAGCCGGCCTTCGACCTGCTCATCCCGCCGGTCGCGGAGGCCGGCCTGCTCGTCGAGTTCACCAGCGACGCCCCTCGGGCCTGCAACGCCCGGCTCGACGAGGCGATGAAGATGATGCAGCAGGGACGCCACCCCTGCCTCGACATCCGCCGTGCCGAGGACGCGGTCGACGCCGCCTTCTTCTGGGAGTTGTCGCGGAACGTCGTCTCGACGCTCCACGGCGTGCGGGCCATGGTGCGGCCGGTGCCGTTCATCGAGGACATCGTGGTGCCGCCGGCCGCGCTGCCCGACTTCCTCGGTCGACTTCAGGGGGTGCTCAACCGCCGCCAGTTCACCGCCATGCTCTTCGGCCATGCCGCGCACGGCCAACTCCACGTCCGGCCGTATGCCGACCCGCGGGCGGCGGGGGAGCGCGACCGGCTGGAGACGCTCGCCGGCGACGTGTATGCCGAGGTGGTCGCCGTCGGCGGCACGATCGGCGGCGAGCAAGGGCTCGGCCTGTCGCGGACGCCCTTCTTCGGCCGACTGTTTCCCGAACTCGCCGCCGTTCAGGCGGAGGTCAAGCGGCTCTTCGATCCCGCCGGCATCCTCAACCCCGGCCGCGTGGTGGCGGCGTCCGACCCGGTCACCTCGGCAGCGCCGTTTCGGCCCGCGCTCCCCGCGGTCCCGGCCCCCGACGTCGGCGGGCCGGCGCCCTCCGATTCCGCGCCGACCGCGGCCGTGCTGCCGGCGCTGCTGGTCTGGCCGGGCGCCGGCTTGAACGCGGAACTCGACGCCTGCAACGGTTGCGGTGGCTGCCGGGCGACGTCGGCCGCGACGCGGATGTGCCCGCGGTATCGACACGCCCCCGCGGAGGAAGCCTCTCCCCGTGCCAAGGCGAACCTGCTCGCCGCGGCTGTGGCGGGGCGGCTCGACGGCAGCCAACTCTCCGCGGAATCGCTGCGGGCCATCGCCGACACATGCTTCAACTGCCATCAGTGTCGCAGCGGCTGCCCGGCGGGCGTGGACATTCCGGCGCTGGTGATGGAACTGAAGGGGGCGAACTTCGCAGCCAACAGCGGCCCGCTCCACACCTGGCTCCTGTCGCGGGTCGATGCCCTGTCGGCCCTCGGCGGCGCGGTGCGGCCGCTGGCGAACCGGGCGATCGCGAGCCCGCAGTTCCGTTGGCTCTTGGAAAAGACGATGGGCATCGCCCGGGGGCGGAAGCTGCCCGAGTTCAGTGGCGGCCAGTTCCTGCGCTGGGCGCAGCGCCGAGGGATCACGCGGCCGTCGCGGCGCAGCGGGCCGCGGGTGCTGTACTTCCTCGACACGTATGCCCGCCGGCACGACCCGCTCCTCGCTCAAGCCTTCGTGTCGGTGCTGGAGCGGAACGGCATCGGCGTGTTCGTCGACCCGCGGCAGGTGGCGGCGGGGATGCCGCTCGTCTCCGAGGGGGATCTCGATGCGGCCCGCCGGGTCGCCCGGCGGAACATGCGCGTGCTGGCCGAGGCCGTCCGGCTCGGCTACCGGATCGTGTCGACGGAGCCGGCGGCGGTGACCTGCATCACGCACGACTATCCCCGGCTTCTCGACGACGACGAGGCCGCCCGCGTCGCTGCCGCGACCTGCGATGCGGCGACCTTCCTCTGGGAGCTGCACCGCGAGGGGCGGCTGCGGCTCGACCTCCGGCCCGTCCCCACCCGGATCCTGTACCACGCCCCCTGTCATGCCCGCAGCGGCGGCGTGGCGGTGCCGGCCGAGCACCTGCTCCGGCTCATTCCCGGGCTGGTGCTGAGCGCCGACGATCACGGCTGCTCGGGGATGGCCGGGACGTTCGGCCTCTCCCGGGACCACTACCGGGCCAGCCTCCGGGTGGGCCTGGACCTGATCTCGGCGATGCGCGGCGGCGGAATCGAGGCGGGTGCTACCGAGTGCAGCGCCTGCCGGATACAAATGGAGCAGGGCACGACCAAGCCGGTGGTGCATCCGGTGAAGTTGCTGGCCAAGGCCTACGGCCTGTTGCCGGGGCCCGCCCCGCGCGGGCTGGACCAGATCCTCAACGCCACCAGCGGGCCGCTGACGACGTCCTGATGTCCGGACATTCATCGAGGGGAGACTGCAATCACGATGCAAAGCGAGCGAACGGACATGACGGACGCCGACCGCGACAGGCGGAGCCCGCGGGAACCGCGCGGCAGCGGGCCGCTGCGGGTGGCGGTGTATGCCGGGATGGCCGAACTCGTCGGCGGCCGAGTGCTGGAGATTTCCTGGTCCGGCGGCACGGTGGCCGACCTGCGGGCCGCGCTGGCGGCCGCCGATCCGCGGATCGCGCCGCTGCTCGCCCAGAGCGCCGTCGCGATCGGCACCATGTATGCCCGTGACGAAGCCGATGTGCCGCCGCGGGCGGACGTGGCGATCATTCCCCCGGTAAGCGGAGGCTGAGCGATGGGTGGCGAGCAGGCCAGGGACGATCGGCATGGCGGGCCGGTGCAGGTGATTGAAGCCGCCGAGGGAGCGCTCGTGAGGCGGCCGATCGAACCCCAGCGGCTCCTCGCGGCCGTCGCCAATGCGGACGCGGGGGCGAACGTGCTGTTCACCGGGACGGCCCGCAATCACGGCGCCGGTGGCCCGACCGTGGGCCTCGTGTACGAGGCCCACGAGCCGATGGCCGGCCCGGCGCTGGAGCGGTTGTGCACCGCCGCCGTGGAGCGATTCCGGCTTGTGGCCTGTGCGCTCGAGCATCGGCTCGGCCGGGTGGCGGTGGGCGAGGTGAGCGTGGCCGTGGCGGCCAGCGCCCCGCATCGGCGCGAGGCCTTCGCCGCCGCCGAGTGGCTCATGGACCGCATCAAGCACGAAGTGCCGATCTGGAAGTGCGAGGAACGGGCGGACGGCCGCCGCGAATGGATCCATCCCGAGCCGCGTGCGGAAGCCGCGTCGGGAGGCCGTCCGGCGGATCAGGCCGGTGGCCGCGGCGCCGAGGAACGCGGCTCGGGCGAGCGACGCGGCGGCCGCCGCGGGCGACGCGGCGGTGACCGGCGGTGACCGACGCCGGCCTCGTCGACGGCTTCGGCCGGGTGCACACCGACCTGCGCGTGAGCGTCACCGACCGGTGCAACCTGCGCTGCACCTACTGCATGCCGCTGGAGGCGACGTTTCGCCCGGCGGCCGAGCACCTGTCGGTCGAGGAATTCATCCGCGTCGTCGCCGTGGCCGCCGGGCTCGGCGTGCGCAGCGTGCGGCTCACAGGCGGCGAACCGCTGCTCCGGTCCGACCTCGCCCCCCTGGTGGCCCGGCTCACGGCCCTGCCGGGAATCGACGAGGTGGCCCTGACGACCAACGGCCTGTTGCTCGCCGAGCAGGCGGCGACGCTGCGTGGGGCGGGCTTGTCGCGGCTCAACGTCAGCCTCGACAGCCTGCGGCCCGATGTCTTCGAGCGGATCGCCCGCCGGTCTGGTTTGGATCGCGTCCTGTCCGGCCTCGCGGCGGCGAAGGCGGCGGGGTTCACGGCGATCCGCATCAACGCCGTCTCGATCCGCGGGCTGACGGAAGCCGAGGTCGTACCGCTTGCCGACTTCTGCCGACGCGAGGGATTCGAGCTGCGGTTCATCGAGTTCATGCCGCTCGATGCCGAAGCCGCCTGGTCGCGGGAGCAGGTGCTCTCCGGCGCGGACGTGCGGGCGATCCTCGTCCGCGCGGTCGGCCCGCTGCTGCCGGTCGGCGGCACCGATCCGGGGCAGCCCGCCATCGACTATGCCTGGGCCGACGGCGGCGGCCGCGTCGGCTTCATCGACCCCGTGTCGGCGCCGTTTTGCGACCGCTGCGACCGGCTCCGACTCACCGCCGACGGCCAGTTTCGCAACTGCCTGTTCTCACTCGCCGAATGGGACGCGCGGGCCGTGCTCCGCGGCGGCGGCAGTGACGAGGCGATCGCCGGTCTGCTCCGCGAATGCGTGGCGGCGAAACGGGCGGCGCACGGCATCGACACGCCGGCGTTCGCCCGCCCGGCCCGCTCGATGTACCAGATCGGAGGCTGACGGTGACCATGCCCGCGGCCCCGCGTCGCTACCTCGACAACGCCGCCACGTCGTGGCCCAAGCCGCCGGCGGTGCTCGAGGCCTGGATGGACGCCGCCGCCCGCGTCGGGGCGACCGCTGGGCGGGCCGCCTACCGCGAGGCTGTCGAGGCCGAGTCGATCCGCGGCCGGGCCCGCGCGGCCTGCGGCCGAATCCTCGGCGGCGTCGCCCCGGCGCGGGTGGCGTTCACGGCCGGCTGCACGATCGCGCTCAACACGGCCATCGGCGGGCTGCTGCGGCCCGGCGACCATGTGATCGCGACCGCGGCCGATCACAATGCCGTGCTCCGGCCGTTGCACGCGCTCGAGCAACGCGGGGTCATCGCCCTGTCGATCGTTCCGTGCGACGGCGGTGGCCGGGTCGATCCGCAGGCGATCGCGGCGGCCTGGCGGCCGGCCACGCGGCTCGTCTGCTGCACGCACGCCTCGAACGTCACAGGTGCGTTGCAGGATGCCGCGGCGATCAGTGGCATTGCCCGCGACCGGGGCGGGCTGTTCCTCCTCGACGCGTCGCAGACGCTGGGGCAGGTGCCGTTCACGGTGCCGGGGGGCGGTGCCGACATCGTCGCGGCGCCGGCCCACAAGTGGCTCTTGGGGACGGCCGGCGTCGGCATCCTCTGGTGCCGGCAGGGCGTGGAGCCGGAGCCGTTGGTGATCGGCGGCACCGGGAGCGCGAGCGATGCGCTCGCCATGCCGGAATCCTATCCGGCCCGCCTGGAGGCGGGCACGGCCGACGTGCCGGCGCTGGCGGCCCTCGGCGCCGCGATCGGCTGGCTGGAGGATCGCTCGATTGCCGCCGTCGGCGGCGTGTGCCTGGAGCTGGCCAGACGCTGTGCCGCGGAACTGGCCACCGTGCCCGGCGTGCGCGTGATCGCCGCGGGGGACGGGGCGCCGATCGTGAGCTTCACCGTGGCCGATCACGATCCGGCCGAGGTGGCGGCGGCGGCCGAGGCGATCGCGGGCGTGCAGGTGCGGTCGGGCATCCACTGTGCCGCCCGCGTGCACGACTGGCTCGGCACGCTTCCGGGAGGGACGGTGCGGGCGAGTTTTGGCCCCTTCAATACGGCGGCCGACGTCGAGGCGCTCGTCGCGGCGGTGCGGGCGATCGCCTGACGTCGCCGCTGACGGTCACGCGTGCGCTTGGCGACGCGTCGATTGTGGGTTCCGGTGGCGCGGGCTATCATCTCGCCATGGCAGGAATTCCACGCGACGTCTGGTACGCCGACGGGCTCAGGTTTCAGTGCACGCAGTGCGGCGACTGCTGCTCCGGCGCCGAGGGCTACGTCTGGGTGAACCAGGCTGAAATCGACGCCATGGCGGCCCGCCGGGGCATGACGCCGGCGGCCTTCGAGGCGGCCTACGTGAAGCAGGTGGGCGTCCGCCGGTCGTTGACGGAGCGGCCGGGGGGCGACTGCGTGCTCCTCGACGAGACGACGCGGAAGTGCACGGTCTACGACGAGCGGCCGCGGCAGTGCCGCACCTGGCCGTTCTGGGACTCGAACCTGCGTTCCCCGGAGGCCTGGGCCGAGGCGGCGGAGGCCTGTCCGGGCTGCAACAAGGGGCAGGTCGTGCCGGTGGAGACGATCGTCGCCCAGGCGGCGAAGATTCGGATCTGAGCGGCGTCTGCCGCCGGCGTTTCCGCTGCGCTGCGGCGTTGCCGGGCCGAATCCCGGTCAGTCTGTCGGGCAGCGGTCAGTCCGCGCTGCCGAGGCGAAGGAACGGCTTCAGTTCGCGGTATGTGGCCGGCCCGATGCCGTCGACCTCGAGCAGGTCGGTGAGCCGCCTGTAGGGTCGGCGCTCGATGATCCGGTTGGCGAGGGCCTCGCCGACGCGGGGCAGGCGCACGAGATCCTCTCGCGCGGCGGTGTTGGGATCGAGCAGGAAGCCGGCCGGCAGCGTGCCGCCGTCGACGGCGCGGCGGAGTTCCCGTTCCTCGTCGCGTTCGAGGCGGCGTTCGGCGGGCAGGGCATCCCAGACGGTGTGTGCCCAGACGCCGGCGCCGTGCTTGGCGGCCTGCAGTTCGCGGTCGGCGAGGAACTCCCGGTAGTCGTCGGCCGACTCTCCGGTCCGGGTGGAGCGGCTCACGCCGTAGGCCCGGGCGAGGCCGGCGGAGACGAGGTGGGCGGCGAGGTCCTCGCCTGCGGCGTCGAACACGAAGGCATAGATCCGCTTGTGTTTTCCGTCCCCCCGCGCGTCGGCGAAGCTCGTGTGGATGGAGAACGGCTTGCGCAGAAAGCGGCGTGTTTCGGCGGATGCTTGGGTGGCGATATCCTTGGCGAGGGCGATCGACTCGGCCGGATCGGGGCGGGCGGCGGTGATGCCGAAGTAGCGGCGTTGGGCCCGCAGGCGTCGGGCGTCGGTCTCGCCGGCGACGTGCTGTTCGAGGCAGTCGGCTCCGTAGAGCCTGACGGTGTGCATCTGGCCGTCGGGCGTACGCACGGGAAAACTGTCGCCGTCGGCCCATGGGGCATCGACGAGCGTGCAGCCCTCGATGGCCGTCAGTTCGTCGCCGCGGACGGCGACGACGGACGTGGCGGCGACGGTGAAGCAGAGCAGGGCAGCGGCTGCGTGCTGCATGGGGAATCCTCGCGACGCTTCAAGTGTAGTCGCAGCGGAACGGAGGCGTGGAAGGGACCGCTGATTGGAGCAGCGGCCGCATGCCGCGCCGCGTGCTTGCTTCGCGCAGCCCCTCGGCATCGTGCCTCGGTCTGCTTTGCGGGCCTCCGCCCGCTCTTGTAGGGCCGCCCTCCCGGCGGCCCGTTGGGCGTGCCCAACCGTACGCAGCGGCCGCAGGCCGCGCCGCGTGCTCTGCCGCGCCGCCGCCCTCCGGGCGGCGAGTTGGGCGAGCCCAACCGCACGCAGCGGCCTCCGGCCGCGCCGCGTGCCTTGCGCGGCGGCCACGCCCGGCTGGAGGCCGGGCGACCCCGGCGTGGTAAACCTTGGCTTTACCACCGCCGGGGTAAGCCTGTCGGGGCCATGGATGGCCCGACAGGCGCGATTTACAATATGCCGCCGTGCGTCCGCCAGGGCGTCATGTGCGAGGGCTGGTCGAGGAACCAGATCCGCTCCCACTCGTCGGTGATCGCCCGCAGATCCTCGGAGGTGTGGATCAGTTGCTGGGCGCGGCGGACCGGGTCGCCGGAGTACATCGGAATCAGGCAGCCGGTGCTCGACACCAGCGCCACGGCCACGGTGAACAGCCACATCGCCTTCTTCATCGCACGGTCCTCCTGACCACGTCTGGAAGCAGCGTTGCTCCCACCGTTTTCTCTGGCGGCCGCGCACCGGGCCGCAGCCTCCGAATCGATCCGGGATGTAACGGTTTGCCACGGGCACGGCGAGAGCGATCGTCCCTCCGGGCGGGCCCCTGCGGCTGCCGGTTTGCCCGGGTTGCCCAGAGCCCCTCGGCGCCGGTCAGCGACTGGTCGATTCGCGGCTCTCGGCCGCGAGGGTGGCGACTCGGGCTTCCATCTGCTTGCCCGGCTTGAATGCCACGGCACACCGGGCCTGCACCGGAACGGGCTTTCCCGTCCGCGGATTGCGGCCCACGCGTGCCGCCCGGCGCCGAATCTCGAACACTCCGAAGCCGCGCAGCTCGATGCGGCGTTCGCTGAGCAGGGTGTCGATCAGCGAATCGAACGTGATCTGGACGATGTTCTTCACCTGCGCCTGCGGCAGTCCCGCCCGCTCGGCGATCGTCCGGACGAGATCCCGCTTGGTCGCGTTGTGAGAGGACTCGTGCGTCACGGAAGACCCGCTCTGGGAGCCGCCACGATCGAACCGCATTCGTACGGGGCATGGCTGGCTTGGACCCGGAGTGGAAGTCTAACGGCCGCAAGGATTAGTGACAATCTGCCGCCGGCGTCGTGCCCGCGGACGATGTCCATCCGTCGCATGGTATCGGCTGCCCATCCGGCAAACTTGATACAACCGTTCGCCCTTGGAGTCTGAGACCATGATCGAGTTGCCCTCATCCGGCGCATCTTCTCCCGTTTGTGGAGCGGGGCCCGACCTGGCCGTCACACTGGGCAGGCTCGCCCTGCCCAACCCCATCCTCGTCGCCTCGGGAACGTTCGGGTATGGCCGCGAGATGGCCGGGTTCACCGACCTGCGCCGACTCGGCGGCATCGTCCCCAAGACGATCACGCCGCTGCCCCGCCAGGGTAACGCCCCGTGGCGGACGGTGGAGACGGCCGCCGGCCTGCTCAACTCCATCGGGCTCGACAACGACGGCGTCGACGCGTTTCTCGCCAAGCAGCTTCCGTTTCTCGTCTCCTGCGGGGCGCCGGTGATCGTGAGCATCGCCGGGGCCGTCCGCGACGAGTTCGTGGCCCTGGCCGCCCGGCTCGATGGCGTGTCAGGCATCGCCGCCCTGGAGCTCAATATCTCCTGTCCCAACGTCAGCCACGGCGTCGACATGGGGACCGATCCCGAGATGTGCCGGCAGGTCGTGGCCGGCGTCCGCGCAGCGACGCGGCTCCCGGTGATCGCCAAGCTGACCCCCAATGTCACCGACATCACGGCGATCGCCCGCGGCGCCCGTGACGGCGGGGCCGACGCGGTGACGCTCGTCAACACCTGCCAGGGGATGGCGGTCGATTGGCGCCGGCGTCGGCCGCTGCTGGGCAACGTGGTGGGGGGCTTGAGCGGGCCGGCGATCAAGCCGATCGCGCTGCGCTGCGTGCACCAGGTCCGGCGCGCGGTCGAGATCCCGATCATCGGCGTCGGCGGCATCATGACGATCGACGACTGCATGGAGTTTTTCGTGGCCGGCGCCACGGCCGTGCAGGTCGGCACGGCCAACTTCGCCGAGCCGGTGGCGTCGATCCGCCTCCTCGACGAACTGCCGGCGGCGCTGGGGGAACTGGGCGCGGCGCGGCTGGCTGATATCGTGGGGTCGCTCCAGTTGCCGGAGCGGCAGGCCGCCTGTGCGCCAGCCGGCACGACCGCAGGACAGCCCGCATGACCGCCGCCGCCCCGACCCCCGGCCCGCCTTCACCCGCGGCGCCCGCCCGGACGCGGGCCCTGTCCGGCATCCAGCCGACGGGCCGGTTTCACTGGGGCAACTATTTCGGCGCCATCCGCCAGTACATCGACCTCCAGCCGGGGGCCCACCAGGCCGCCGACGAGGCATACTACTTCATCGCCGACCTCCATGCCCTGACGACCGTCCGCGATCCGGCCCGGCTGCGGGCGCTCGTCCACGCGGCAGCCGTCGATCTCGTCGCCCTCGGCCTCGATCCCGACCGGGCCGTGCTCTTCGTGCAGTCGGACGTGCCCGAGGTCAGCGAACTGACGTGGCTGTTGATGACCGTCTGCCCGATGGGGCTCCTCGAGCGCTGCCACGCCTACAAGGACAAGAAGAGCCGCGGCCTGGCGGCCGACGCCGGGCTGTTCACCTACCCGGTCCTGATGGCGGCCGACATCCTCGCCTACGACGCCACCGTGGTGCCGGTCGGGGAGGACCAGGTCCAGCACATCGAGGTCTGCCGCGACCTCGCCGGCACGTTCAATCACCTCTACGGGCCGGTGTTCACGCTGCCGCTGCCGCGGCTCGTGGAGGGCGGGGGTAAGGTGCCCGGTCTCGACGGCCAAAAGATGAGCAAGAGCTACGAGAACACGATCGACGTCTTCGAGGAGCCGGCGCAGCAGAAGAAGAAGATCATGCGGATCACGACCGATTCGCGGCCCATGGAAGCGCCGAAGGATCCGGCTGACGACCACCTGTTCGCACTCTACGCGCTCGTCGCGCCGGAAGCCGATCGGCAGCGGATGGCCGACCTGTACTGCCGTGGTGGCTTCGGCTACGGCGAGGTGAAGAAGGCGCTCGTCGAGGCAGCAGCGGCGTTCTTCGCCGACGCCCGGGCGCGGCGGGCGGCACTGGAGGCCGACCCGGAGCGGATCGAGGCGATCCTCGCCGCCGGGGCCGCGAAGGCCCGGGCCAAGGCCCGCGACGTGCTCGACCGCGCCCGGCGGGCCTGCGGCCTCGATCGGACCGTCACGGCGGCGGCCGCGCGAGGCGGCCGATGAAGGTCCTCGGCATCGGCACCGACATCACCGAGTGCCTGCGGATCGCGCAGATGATCGAGCGGCACGGCGAACTGTTCGTGGGCCGGGTCTACACGGCGGCGGAGATCGACTATTGCCGCAGCCGACGGATGGCGACGCAGCACTTCGCCGGCCGCTGGGCTGCGAAAGAGGCCGTGCTCAAGGCGCTCGGCACCGGCTGGCGGCGCGGCATCAGCTGGCGGGACGTCGAGGTCATGAACGCCCCCGGCGGTCGGCCGCAGGCCGTGCTTCGCGGCGGTGCCCGTGAGGTCGCCGACAGGCTCGGCATCTGCTGCATGCTGGTGAGCATCTCGCATTGCCGTTCGCATGCCACGGCCTACGCCGTGGCCCTCGACGAGATCCCGGCCACGGCCGGCGGCGACCTGCCCTGGCCGGCGTAGCGCGGGCAGGGCTAAAGGTGCCAGCCACCAAATCTGGAGAAGCCGGGCAACTGTTCTGCGCAGATCGCCCAAATTTGGTGGCTGGCACCTTTTAGCCGGTGAAGGGCTCGAGCGTGGCGACGCCCCCCTCCATCGTCAGAGCCGCCACGGGCGTGCCCTCGGGAACGGGCGTCGTGCCGTCGCGCCGCGTGAGCACGATCTTCGTGTGGCCGGCGAGGTGGGCCGCCAGTTCCTGCTGCAGTTCCTTCTGCCGCGGCTCAGGCAGCTTGCCGAAAGCCTCGCGGCCCCGGCACTTGGGAAACGCCCGGCAGCCGAGCCACGGCCCGCGTTTCCCGTCGCGCAGGTTCATCATCTCGCCACACTTCGCGCAGGCGATGTCGGTGACCAGCGGGGGGGCCGCGGGAAGCTTGAGGTTTCCCTTGCGGTCGAGGTTGAGGATCAGCGGCGGCGGCTCGGCCGGCGGCTCGGCAGCCTTCTTGCCCCGCGGCTTCGGCGGCCGCGGCTTGTCCTCGACGAGGAAGTCGCCGAACCGGCCGGTCCGCTTGACCATCGGCACGCCTGCCGGCGACAAGAGGTCGAGCTGCTCCGGCAGCAGGGGCCGCCGTTGGCGATCGACCGGCATCGCGAACGTGCAGGCGGGCCGCTCCTTCGGCTTTTTTGGTTTGGCCTTTTTGGCCTTGCCCTTGGCGGGCTTCGCCACGGCCACCGGCTCGTCCACGATCTTCTCGTTGTAGCCGCTGCAGGAGAGAAACTCCCCCTTGCCGCCGAGCCTGTATTCGAGCCGCCGGCCGCACTGCGGGCACTTCCAGGCGGAGGGTTCGGACTTCGCCTTCTCGTGGGGCTCGTTCTCGGCCTCGGCGAGTTTCGGCTTCAGCTCGTCGTGAAACTCGTGGAGCATGTCGGTCCAGCGCTTCGTGCCCTGCGCGACCTGATCGAGCTCCTGCTCGATCTCCCGCGTGTAGCCGATCTCGATGAACTGGTCGCGGAAGCCGCGCTTGAGAAAGCCCGTCACGGCCTCGCCGAGGGCCGTGGCATGGAACCGCCGGTCCTGCTGGATCACGTAGCCGCGGTTCTCGATGACGTTGATGATGCTGGCGTAAGTCGAGGGGCGGCCGATGCCCTCCTCCTCCATCTTCTTGACGAGCGTGGCCTCGGTGTACCGGGGCGGCGGGGCCTGGAACTTCTGCCGCGGGTCGATCGCGAACGGTGCGAGCACGGCCCCCTTCTCGAAGTCGGGAAGCACCTGGTCGCCGTCGTCGCGCGGCTGGCCGCTGATCCGATAAAAGCCGTCGAAGCGGAGGACGCGGCCATGAGCCTTGAAGACGGCGCCGGTGTCGCGGTCGCTGCGGCGCAGGCGGACGCTGGTCGAGTCCCACTCGGCGTCGGTGGCCTGGCAGGAGACGAACGACTGCCAGATCAGCCGGTAGAGGCGGAGTTGCTCCTCCGAAAGAGCGGCGGCGATCCGGTCGGGCTCGCGGAACGCGTCGGTCGGCCGGATCGCCTCGTGGGCCTCCTGAGCCGACTCGTTGGAACTCGCGTACACCCGCGGCTTTTCCGGGACGTATTTCCCGCCGTGCCGCTCCTCGAGGTAGCGGCGTGCCATGTCGATCGCCTCCTTCGAGAGGTTCGTCGAGTCGGTCCGCATGTAGGTGATGAGGCCGACGCGGCCCTCGTCGGGCAGGTCGATCCCCTCGTAAAGCTGCTGGGCGATCCGCATCGTCCGGTCGGTGGACATGCCGAGCCGGCTGCTGGCGGCCTGCTGGAGCGTGCTCGTGATGAAGGGCGGATAGGGGCGGGAGCGGGTGCGGGTGACGTCGATTGATTGGACGGTGTAGCGAGCGGCCGGGTCGGGACGCCCCGTGATCCGCACCAGGTTGCGGCCGCGGCCCTTGCCCTCGGCATCGGTCTCGCGGACGACCTCGACATCGACGAGGCCCACGGCCGCGGCGGCCGCCGCGGCGGTCGCCCCGAGGTCGGTGGTGGCATCCTTGGCGGCCTCGATGGCGAACGGCCCGCCGCCGACCTCCACCAGATCGCACGAAAGCGCCCGGCGGTCGGCCAGCCAGGCCGTCCGCTCGCGGACGAGCGGACCCCGGTCGCGGTCGTCTCGGCGACCCTCGAACGCGGTCCACTCCTCGTGGAGCGCGGCGGCGCTGCCGACGTCGAACGTCATCCGGGACGTGATCTCCCATGACTCGGCCGGCGTGAAGGCCCGAATCTCCTGCTCGCGATCGACCACGATCCGCGTGGCCACGCTCTGCACCCGGCCGGCGCTGAGGTTGCCGGCGACTTTTTTCCAGAGGAGGGGTGACACGCGGTAGCCAACGATCCGATCGACGATCCGGCGCGCCTGCTGGGCCTCGACCCGTGGCATGTTGATGATCCGGGGCTCACGGAACGCCCGCTGGATCTCCGCCTTCGTGATGGCGTCGAAGGTCACCCGCTTGGCCCGGGCGGGATCGACGCCGAGAACCTGGGTGAGGTGCCAGGCAATCGCTTCCCCCTCCCGGTCGAGGTCGGTGGCGAACCAGACGTCGCTGGCCCCCTTGGCAAGCCGGCGGAGCTCCGTCACCGTCCGCATCTTGTCGTCGTCGATGACGTAGGTCGGGGCGAAGTCGTGGTCGAGATCAACGCCCGGAACGAGCTGCTTCTCCCCCTTCGGGCTCTTGCTGGGCAGGTCGCGGATGTGGCCGATCGAGGCCTTCACGACGTAGCCTGGGCCGAGGTATTTCTCGATCGTCTTCGCCTTGGCAGGGCTCTCGACGATGACGAGCTGGTAGTCGCCCCGGGGCGTCTTCGCCGGCTCGGACCGGGTGGAGGAAGTGCGGCGTCGGGCCGGGGAGGTTTTCTTGGCCATGATGCGGAAGGTGCCACGGGACAGCGACTTGGGATTGGCGCCGCAGGGGAGGGCGCTACAATCGGCGGCTCGTCGCAGGATCAGAAGCGTTACCCTGCCTTCTTCGCAGTTGTCAAGTCTCGGCGGTAAATCCGACCGGGAAACAGCCCACAGGCGGTGCCATGGCCGGCTCATTCGACATTTTCCGGAAATATCAGCGCCAGGGGCTCGCGGCCCTCGCGATCCTGGCCATGGTGGCATTCTTCGTGCTGCCGCCGTTCCTGCAGATGGGAAGCGGCAGGGCGTCCGGCGATCCGGTGGTCGTCTCCTGGAAGGGGGGGAGACTGCGGCGGAGCGAACTGGACTACGCGGTTTCGATGCGGTCGGCTGTGAACCGATTCCTGATGATGGCCGAGGGCACGGCCTTCAATCGGCAGCCCACCGGCGCGGGAGTTTTCCAGGAGGATGCCGAGTCGGTGGTGCGGATGGAGCTGCTCGCCCGCGAGGCGGCCGCCAACGGCATCGTCATCAGCGACGAGGCGGTCAATGATTTCCTCGACCGCTACACCGCCAAGCGGCTGCGGAGCGAGCAGCTCTCCGAGATCATCGAGCGGCTCAGGCCGATGGGCCTGACGCAGCAGGGGCTGTTCGCGACGCTGCGGTCGGGCCTGGCCGCCCAGACGATGCTCTCGTTGTTGCAAAGCGGCCTCAACGGCGACCCGCCCGGCTGGCGCTGGGACGCCTTCCGGCGGCTCGAGCAGTCGGCGACGGTCGAGGCGCTGGCCCTGCCGGTGGCCGACTTCGCGGCCGAGGTGCCCGCGCCGGCCACGGCCGTGCTCCAGGAATTCTTCGAAAAGCACAAGGAGCGGCTGCCGGACGAGGACAGTCCGGAGACCGGCTTCAGGGAGCCGCACCGGGTGCAGTTCGAGTACCTCGTGGCCAAGCAGGAGACGTTCGAGGCCGAGGCCGCGAAGGGCATCACCGACGAGCAGGTCGCGGAGTATTACGAGAAGAACAAGACCACGCAGTTCCGCAAGCGGCCCGCGGCCCAGGATGACGCCGACATCAAGCCGGCCAATCCCGAGACGAAGTCCGAAGCGAAGCCCGCTGAGGGAACGAAGCCGGCGGGGGACGCGAAGCCCGACGCGGCCGTTCCCGAACTGCCGAAGGCCGAAGCCGGTTCGAGCGACAAGACGCCCGCCCCGCCCGGACCCGACGCGGGCCCGGCGCCCGTCTCACCCCCGGCACTTCCTCCGCAGGGAAGGACGGGCAAGTCCGCCGTGCTCACGCCCGTTTCGTTCAAGCGTCGGGCTGCCGACGAGCCGCCAGCTGCGGACGTGAAACCCGCGCCGGCCGGAACGCCTGCCCTGCCCGAGGCCAAGCCGGAAGGCGCGGAAACGCCCGCCGCCAGTCCCGCCGCGGCCCAGCCCAAGGCGGGGACGGAGCCAGTCGATCTCGAGCCGCTGGAGAACGTTCGCGACGAAATCCGGCGTACGCTCGCCCGCCGGGCGGCCGACGAGCGGATCGACGCGGTGTTTGCCGCCGTGACGCGGGACGTCGACCGCTATGCCACCGATCTCGCCCTCTGGCAGGCCAGGCGCAAGGCGAGCGGGGCACCGGCACCGTCGCCCCCCGACATCGACGTGATCGCCGGGAAGCAGGGGCTCGAGGCGGGCCGCTCCGGGCTGGTAACCGCCCGCGAGGCGGAGCGGTCGGGGGCGATCGGGACGAGCGGCGAGATGGTGGTCGATCCAACGAGCCGGTTCGGCGTCCGTCGCCAGCGCTGGCTGGACACGATGTTCGGCCAGGGGGGGCAGCTGCTCCGGCCGGCCGCCTCGCGGGACGCAGCGGGCAACCGCTACATCTCCTGGGCCACCGAGGATCAGCCCGAATACGTGCCGACGTTCGCGCAGGCCCGGGAGAAAGTGGAGCGTCGCTGGCGTGAGGTCGAGGCCCGCTCCAGGGCGCGGGCAAAGGCCGAGGAGTTGGCCAAGCAGGCGTCGGCCAGCCGGCAGCCGCTGGCCGACGTCGTCAAGGGAGCCGGACTCGAGCCGCGGACGGTCGGCCCCTTCACCTGGCTGACGCAGGGCAGCGCTCCGTTCGGCACGCCGCCGCGGCTCTCCGAGCCCGAGGGCATCGACACGCCCGGCACGGACTTCATGCGGGCCGTGTTCGGCCTCGAGCCGGGCGGCGCCGCGGCGGCGTTCAACGAGCCGCAGACCATCTGCTATGTGCTGCGGCTGGTGACACTGGAGCCGGGGGCCGACGTCCTGCGCGAGCGGTTCGTGGCGGCCCGCAAGGATCAGCGGCGGCTGGCGATGGTCGGCCGGCAGCAGGTGTCGACCGAGTTCGGCACCTGGTTCGACGCCTTCGAGCAGCGGCAGGGAGTCGAGTGGCAGCAGCCGCGGCGCTGACTGCCCGTGAAAAGGCCCTCCACTCCAGGGCCTTTTTCAACGTGGTCGACCGCAGGAAACGCCGAGGGTGCCTGGGCCGCCGGTCGCCGCATCGTGCGGCGGCAGACTTGTTCCACAGTCTGCAAGCGCGACTCAGTCGCGGTGCGGCTTGAACACCACCGTCGCCAGCGGCGGGAGCACGACCGTGATCGAATGGTCGCGGCCGTGGTGCGGCTCGGCGGCTGCGTGGACCGCACCGCCGTTGCCGACGTCGCTGCCGCCATACCAGGCCGAGTCGCTGTTGAAGATCTCGGCGTACCGGCCGCCGTGCGGCACGCCGAGCCGGTAGCCGGGCCGAGGCACGGGGGTGAAGTTGCAGCACACGACGACGAAGTCGTCGGGATCGGCGGCCCGGCGTACGAAGGCGAGGACGCTGTTCTGCCAGTCGTGACAGTCGATCCACTCGAAGCCGCGCGGCTCGAAGTCGAGCTCGTGCAGCGACCGCTCGCGGCGCAGGAGGCCGTTCAGGTCGGCGACGGCGCGGGCAAGGCCGCGGTGCGCGGGCAACTCGCAGAGGTGCCACTGCAGGCTCTCGTCGAAGTTCCACTCGTTCCATTGGCCGAACTCGTTCCCCATGAAGAGCAGCTTCTTGCCGGGGTGGCACCACATCGAGGCGTACAGCAGCCGGAGGTTGGCGAACTTCTGCCACGGGTCGCCTGGCATCTGGTCGAGCAGCGATCCCTTGCCGTGCACCACCTCGTCGTGTGAGAACGGGAGGAGGAAGTTCTCATGGAAGGCGTAGATCAGGCTGAAGGTGAGCTCGTCGTGGTGAAACTTGCGATGGACGGGATCGTGCCGCATGTAGCGCAGCGTGTCGTTCATCCAGCCCATGTTCCACTTCAGGCTGAAGCCGAGCCCACCCGCCCAAGTGGGCTGCGACACGCCCGGCCAGGCGGTCGACTCCTCGGCGATCGTCAGCGTGCCGGGAAAGTCCTGGTGAACCTGGATGTTGAACGTCCGGAGCAGGTCGATCGCCTCGAGGTTTTCCCGGCCGCCGAACCGGTTCGGCAGCCACTCGCCCTCCTTGCGGCTGTAGTCGAGGTACAGCATCGATGCCACGGCGTCGACCCGCAGGCCGTCGACGTGGTAGCGGTCGAGCCAGAACAGCCCGCTGGAAACGAGGTAGTTGGCGACCTCGTTGCGGCCGTAGTTGTAGATCAGCGTGCCCCAGTCGGGGTGTTCGCCGCGGCGCGGGTCGTCGTGCTCGTAGAGGGCCGTGCCGTCGAACCGGCGCAGGCCGTGGCCGTCGCGCGGGAAGTGGGCCGGTACCCAGTCGATGATCACGCCGACGCCGGCCCGGTGCAGGGCGTCGATGAGCGACATCAGCGCCTGGGGCGGGCCGAACCGGCTCGTGGCGGCGAACATGCCGATCGTCTGGTAGCCCCAGCTCGCCGACAGGGGGTGCTCGGTCGGGGGCAGGAACTCGATGTGCGTGAACCCCATCTCGACGACGTATGGGACGAGCTCGCGCTCCAGGTCGGCGTAGGTGAGCCAGCGCTGCGGGTCGTCGCCTGGGCGGCGCCAACTGCCGAGGTGGACCTCGTAGACGGAGACGGGGGCGGAGAGGGCGTTGCGGGCGGCCCGGTTCGCCATCCAGTCGCCGTCCTGCCAGTGGTGGGTGTCGAGATCGACGACCACCGAGCCGGTCCGGGGGGGCAGTTCGGCCGCGAAACCGTAGGGATCGGCACGGTCATCCCACCGGCCGGCCGCATCGATGCGATACTTGTAGACCGCGCCCGGACCGACGCCGGGCACGAACAGCTCCCAGATCCCCGACGGAATCCGCTTGTGCATCGCGTGCCGCCCGCCATCCCAGCCGTTGAAGTCGCCCACCACGGAGACGGCTGCGGCGTTGGGTGCCCAGACCGCGAAGTTGACACCCGCGACGCCGTCGACGACGCGCAGCTGCGCCCCAAGCTTCTCGTAGCTCTTCCAGAGCCGCCCCTCGCCGAAGAGGTGGAAGTCGTAGTCGGTGAGCATGGCGGGGTATCCGGGGCCGGGAGGGGTGCGCAGGGCCCCTGCAATCGTGGCACACGGAAAGGTTTCACGCGCCGGCCCAACGCCAACGCCGGGCCGGGTGGGCTCCGGCCGGCTGCCGGATGTGCGGGCCGCGCCCGTTGGGAGGGGTGAGCACATGGGCTACGAACGGTTTTCGCCGCTGCCGCGGGACATCCCCGTGGTCGACACCGTCTACAGGGTCTGGCAGCCCCCCGACCTCGATGCCCTGATCGACGTCGCGGCCTTCGAGCGGGACGAACGGATTCCCTACTGGGCCAACGTCTGGGAGTCGGCGATCGTGCTCGCCGAGGAGGTCGCCGCCCTCGACGGCCGGGGGCGATCGTTCCTCGAACTCGGCTGCGGCATCGGCCTGCCGGCGATCGTGGCCGCCCGACGCGGGTTCGCGGCGACGGCCACCGACTACGAGGACGACGCCCTGGAGGCCGTCCGGTACAACGCCGAACGGAACGGGGCCACGGGGCTCGTCTCCCGGCTCGTGGACTGGCGCAACCCGCCCGACGACCTGCGCGGTTTCGACCACGTGGTGGCGGCCGACGTGCTGTACGAGAATCACCACGCCGTGGCGCTGGTCGCGATGATCGCCCGGACGCTCGCCCCGCAGGGGGTCGCCTGGGTGACCGATCCCGGCCGGGCGAAGGCTGCCGGTTTCGAACCGGCGGCCCGCGCCGCGGGTCTCGGGGTCGCGCGGCGGCCGGCCCGCCGGCCGCACGGGGCGACCGACGGGCCGGAGATCGACCTGTACGTCGTCACGCGACCAGCTTGATCGCCGGCTGCTCGCCGGTGATGCCGATCACGAACTCCTCGAAGATCTTCACGTCGAGGGCGGAGGCGGTCTCGGCCTCGGGGTGGAACTGCACGCCGATGGCGGTCCAGCTCTCGATCGCGCTCTCGATGGCCTCGACGACGCCGTCGGGCGCCCTGGCCGTCACCCGGAAGCCGGGGGCGACGTCGTCGATCGCCATGTGGTGCATGCTGTTGACGCGGATTTCACCGTCGCCGTAGACCCGTTCCATCGCCGAGCCGGGCTCGACGACGAGCGCGTGGCGGTGGGCGAGGTCGGTCGGGTCCTTGTGGGGGATCGCCCGGGGCAGGTCCTCGGGGATGTGCAGGAACAGCGTGCCCCCCTCGGTGATATTGAGGAGTTGCATGCCGGCGCCGATGCCGAGCACCGGCATGTGGCGGGCGCAGATGTGCTTGGCGAGGAGGCGGTCGAAGTCCTCGCGCCGGGTGTCCATCGGCCGCACCGACGGGTGGGGCATGTAGCCGTCGCGTCGTGGGTCGAGGTCGGCGCCGCCGACGAGCACCACGCCGTCGAGGAGGTCGAGGAGCCGGACGACGTCATCCTCGTCGGCGAGCGGGGGGAGGATGACGGGGATGCCCCCGGCGGCTGTGATGCCGTCGAAGTAGCCGGCGGCGACGAAGGACAGGGCGGCGTGTTCCTTGCGGGTGGGGCGGTAGTCGGTGTTGATGCCGATGAGGGGTTTGGCAGCCATGAGTCCTCCTGACGGGGCGTTTTCCGGGGTCCATCACCGGCGTCCCATCCATGGGAGGCCGGGTCGCGGCGTTGCGACGGGGGCAGAACGTAGCGAGGGTCAATCCCGTTCCAAGGATTTTTTCGATTTTGTGGTGGGGGTTGGCGACCGACCACAACATCCGGTGCTAGCACGCCCGATGCTGTCAGCGCCCCCGCCCTTTCCCGCCGCAAAAGGACAGGCATCTCGAGGGCAAAAGGACAGGCACGAGGGGGCAAAAGGACAGGCACG